>JAUNEM010000036.1 GCA_030525515.1 Eubacteriales bacterium | reverse complement strand
CAAATGCGCCTGCGACAAGCTTGAAGTTGTTGTCGCGCTGTGCGGAAGAACGGTGAATGTAGCCAATCTGGCTGCCCTTGCCGCCGCCTACCATTGCCCAACGAATGCTGTGGTCGAGAACCTTGGAACCGTTAATCATGATACTTTCCTCCTTGTAATTTTTTTATTTATTTTTCTTTTGTGGTGTTTTTTGTTGGTTTATTGGTTTTGTTTTTTGTTTCTTTTATGTTTCTTTCAGGTTGAAGAAGTTGCGGAAGGCCGCCGGGGTCTGTCCTGTCTTCGACCGGAAATATCTGGTGAAATGGGAAGTGTTCACAAATCCGCACCTCTCTGCGATCTCCGCCACAGACAAGGCCTTCTCGGTGAGCATTTCCTTGGCGGCGTTGATTCTGATATCCGCCAGGTACTCGTAGGGGGTCCGCCCCGTTTCTTTCATAAATCTTCTGGAGAAATAATGTCTGCTCAGGGCTACATGATCGGCGATCTCGCTGATCTGCAGCGGCCTCTGGAAGTTGGCGTACATGAATGCCAGGGCTTCTTCGATCGGCGGTGAGAGCTTGACTGATTTCTGGTCTACGATCCTGCAGAACATGCTGTGGATCTGCATCGAGATCATGTCATCTTTGGGAATGGGTGAGTCGAGTTCTTCTCTCAGCGATTTGAGTGTCTCCTTGAGCCGGCCGACAACCTTGAATTTGTTTCCCCACCGGGAAGCGATCCTCTCGTAAAAGGCTTGGGAGGCATTTCCCTTGAAGACCATCTCCCACTTGTCCAGGTGATTGCCGTCCGCCCGGTACTCATGGGGTTTCCGGAAGTCCAGGAGTACCGCCTCGTCTTTTTTTACGATGTACTCTTTTCCTTCGTAAAAAAGGATCATCTGTCCGTCGAGGACCCAGATTACTGAGTAGAAGTCGAGGTAATCTCTCTTGACCGAGTAGAGGTTGTTGCATACGTACCTGCTGCTCCAGGCTACGTAGAAGAGGTTTTCCACTGCGAATTCCATCGGTGTGTGGAATGCGCCTCCCTTTTTCTCAAGTATTCCCTTCTCGTTATAGATTTTAATCCGTTCGCTGGCTTCATGGTTCATACTGTTCTATGCTGGCCCCCTCAATTTCTCTGTCATGTTTATGGTTTCCACCGCCGTAAGCAGCTTCTATCATTGTCTCATCTCAAGTGCCTCTATGCAATTACAGTGTCGATGAAACCTGCATTTTATCTGGCCGGGACCTTTTTCCCTGTCCTCGTTTTTTCTTGTGTCTCTCTCCATCTGATGTCTGTATTATATCGGCTGCAGGAGGGTCCCGAAAGGCATACTCTTGCTTCAAAATGTTCTGTTTGTGCCCTGTTTTACAAGTCGTTTTTTTCCATAAATCTCTGCATAACGACCTTTCGTCCCCGGGGACAGCAAAAGGGGAGGGGCAGCGCCTGTGCCGGCACTGTCCCTCCCGGTAAAATGTCTGTTCATCCGGTATTCAGCTTTAAATGATTGTCTTCTCCGTGCCCTCTTTCCGCAGGGTCACTTTTTATCAAGGTGAAAGGACTTTTTCAGCGCGGGAAAGCCTTTATCCCGGCAGGGAAGACCTGTTTCGGCGCAGGAAATCTTTATCCCGGCAGGGGAGGACCTTTTTTCAGCGGGAAATCTTTATCCCGGCAGGGAAGGTCTGTTTCAGCGGGGATAGCCCGGAAGGCCGCTGCTTCAGATCAGATACAGCTCCTGCATAGCGGCCCTGTCCTCCTCCGTGATGCCCAGCCGGTCCCGAAGGAATGTTCCCATACTGCCATATTCCTTTTCAACCTCGCGGTAAAAAGACAGAATATACTCCTCGTCCGCTCCGAAAAGATATTTCAGGGATTCGTCCGCCAGGGGGCTGTCCGTTCCTTCCTTCCTCTTGATCATCTCTGAAAGAAAACGGATGTCCTCTGCCAGATGGACATTCGTGAGAAGATAATCTTCGATGATCTCCTCCCTGGGAACTCCGAGTATCTCCTCGATGAGAACGGCGCCGATCCCGGCCCGGTCCTTGCCTGCCGTGCAGTGCCAGAGCACCGCTTTTTCATGAGGCTGACGCAGAACCTGCAGAAACTTTTTATATTCGGAAACACAGTAGTCGCTGATCACAAAGTCTGTGTACATCCTGCACATATATTCCCTGGCTTCCACCGGCCGGAGCAGAAGCATGGCGACTGCAGTCTTGTCAGCTTCTTCCTCGCGGGTGATCCCGGCAGTCAGGTCGTCCACGACCGGTATATGATGATATTTTACACCGGGTATCTCCAGATCAGGCTGTCTGTTCCTCTCTTTGCGTGAGCGGAAATCGACAACGTCCCCGATCAGTTCCGAAAGAATTCCGCGGTCACTGTCCGTAAGATCCGCCAGATGGCCGGAGCGGATCAGCTTCCCGTCGCGGATCTTTCTCCCGTCCTGAGCCGGCATTCCGCCCAGGTCACGTACATTGTTCAGCTTTTCAAATGGCAGAAGTCTGCTTGGCATTTTTCTTTCCTTTCTTGCCTGCGGCTATGGGCAGGGCTCTCAGTCTGACATGATCAATACTTCACGCCGCTACAGTTTACCACAACAGGCCGCTTTTGGGGAGGGTTCGGAGACAGGGGACGGTTCTTCGAACCCTCCCCAAACTGTCCACGCCGGCAATTGTTTCTGCTTTTACGCCGCTTTTTTAAGCCTTTTGTTTTATACTTTCCTTTAAAGTGTTATGATAAAGAATAATCTTTGCGTGGCATGAAATGAGAAACGTGTCCACAAAAATATCAGGTTTAATCCTGGGAAAAGGAGCTGCGGGATGAAAAAGCATCTATTATCCGCGCTGGCCGGCGCGGTGCTCGTGTTATCCCTCCTGACGGGCTGTCAGGAAAGCGCTTCGGGTCAGAACTCCCCTGTCCAAAAGCCGGAGCCGGACGATTTCGGCGTCTATGATATGGCTTATGTGCTCTCAACGAAGGATGAATTTCTGGACCTTCTGGAAGAATGTGTCCTTGAATCCGCTTATGACTATTGTATGACTATGGAGACCTATTACGCGGGCGAAGACTCCGAAAAAATGGTCGAATGTGTCAGGGAGGCGCGGAATGCCGGAAAACAGGCTGTGCTGATCAATCTGAACTCCGCCGATAATGCCTCCGCCTGCATAAAAGCAGCCGGTGACATGAAGGTCGTGTTCATCAACCGGCTGCCGGACGATTTCAGTATACTCAATGAAAACGCGGTGGCAGTCTCCTCGAATGAATACTCTGCCGGTGTATACCAGGGGCGTTACCTGGCCGATTATTTCCGTGAGCAGGGAAAAGATGAAATCTCCTACGTCCTTCTGCGCGGAACGGAGGGTCTGGTCCACACGGAGCTGCGCACAAAGGGGGCGCTGGAGACTCTGGAGAACGCGGGCTTCACTCTTGATCAGGCCGCTGTCATCCACGCCGGCTACAGCCGTACCACAGCAAGGGACAGCTTCGCGGATCTGATCCCCGATCTGGAATATGACTGCATCATCTCCAATAATGATGCCATGGCGATCGGCGCGATCACTGCCCTGGAAAACCAGGGAATGGATCCGGGCTCCGTTCCGATCGTCGGGATCGACGCGACGGAAGCCGGCAGGAATGCCATCCGGAAGGGAGAGATGGCCATGACTGTTTTTCAGAGTGCCCACGGGCAGGCGAACGCCGCAGTCCTGGCCGCCATCAACATGCTGGAGGATGTGGATTTCAGCGAAGGAACCGAGTGCGATGTATCCGGCGAGAGCAAATATGTTCTCTACTATCCCTTCATTCCCGTCACGATCGATAATGTGGACAGTATAGAGTAAAATCCCGGAATAATACCTTACGCGGGCAGTGTCATAAAAAAAACGCAGCCGGTCACGATTTGTGATCAGCTGCGATTTTTTTCGGGATGGACGGGGTAAAACCCGTCTTTCTTTTTTTTACATCTGTTGTGTGCTCTTTTTCATGCGGCGTTTTCGCGGGGCTTATTTCCAGACGTCCGTATCCGTCAGGCCGATATTGGACTCGTGGAATACGGGATCGATCCCCATCGCCCTCTGCTTCTCATAGTCATCGAGCGCGTTGAAGGCAATACGGCCCAGAAGCAGGATCGCGATGATATTGACGACAGCCTCAAGTCCCATCGTGATGTCCGCCAGGCTCCAGGCGACGTCGAGGCTGTTGCCGGCTCCGATGAAGACCATTACGGCAGCTGCGATGCGGAAGATTACCATGGCTGCCTTACTCTTTGTGATGAAGAGAATGTTGGCCTCCGCGTAGAAATAATTTCCGATAATAGACGTAAAGGCGAACAGGCACACGATCACGGTGACAAAGTGAATGCCGACGGGGCCGATAACACGCGCGACGCACTGCTGGAGGAGCGGAATGCCCGAATACTCAGAGCCTGACCAGTCTCCTGTCAGCAGGATCAGGAACACGGTCGTGGAGCAGATCAGCAAAGTGTCGATATAGACAGAGATGATCTGGGCCAGTCCCTGCTTGGCGGGGTGGGAAACAGTCGCGGAAGCGCTGGCGTTGGGCGCCGAGCCCATACCGGCCTCATTGGAGAAGAGGCCGCGCTTGATGCCCAGGACCATGCAGGAACCTGTGAAGCCTCCGAAAATAGATTTGAAATTGAAGGCGTCCTGCATAACGATAGCCAGAACTCCGGGAATCTTCGTGATATTCGTCAGGATGACAAAAAAGCCGATCAGAATGTACAGGCCTGCCATGAGAGGCACCAGGACCGATGAGATCTTTCCGATGACATCCCCTGCGAAAAAGATAAAGAGAGCAGCCAGGGCGAGAATCAATCCGATCACAGTAGGAAGAATACTGCTTTCCAGGTCCTCGACGTAGACTCCGAATGCCGAGACAATGTTGTAGGACTGCAGCCCGTTGAATCCGAAGGCAAATGTGGCGATCAGCGAAATCGCGAAGATAATGCCCAGCCAGCGGGCGTGGAGAGCCCGCTCGATATAGTAAGCGGGACCGCCCTTGAAAGAATCGCCTTCCTTTTTCTTATAAATCTGAGCCAGCGTGCTCTCTACAAACGCGGAGGCGGATCCCAGGACCGCCATGAGCCACATCCAGAACGCGGCGCCGGGGCCGCCCAGAATAATGGCCGTGGCAACACCGGCCATATTGCCGGTGCCGACGCGCGAGGCAGTGGCGATCATCAGCGCCTGGAAAGAGGAGACGCCCTTGTCGCCTTCCTTTTTTTCCATCATACATGCCAGGGCGTCCTTAAAGCGGCGGACCTGCACAAACCGGGTGCGCACTGAAAAATAAATACCGCTCCCCGCCAGGAGATAAATGAGCAGCCATGTATACAAAACATCGTCAATAGTTACCAGTGTATTTTCCAGACCCATACATCCCCCTTTACTCAAAGCCGCTTCTTTAGTCAGTGAAATATGTAACCATTATAGCATTATGTCTGAAAATATAAAAAGAAAGATGCATACAAATTCGTTAAATTTGCATATTTTAGAGAAAAAAATGGTCTTATTTGTATATTTTTGGCAGAAATCCATATGCACAAGAGATTCCTGTGCGCAAAAATCCCTGTGCGCAAAAATCCCCGCCGGACCGCAATCGTTCCGGCGGGGATGTTCTGTTTTTTAAGAAGGTTTAAAGAAGCCCGGATACAAGGCCTGCTTCAGTCTCTTCAGCGCTTGTTGCTGCGCTTCCAGATGTGCATCTTTTCGGCTTCCTTGATCAGCTCATCGCGGAAATCCGGATGCGCAAGGCTGATGAGCGCCTCCGCGCGCTGCCAGGAGCTGAGTCCCTTGAGGTTCTTGATCCCGTACTCGGTGACGACATACATGACATTGGGACGGGTATCGGTCACGATGCTGCCGGGCACAAGGGTGGGACGGATGCGGCTGGCCAGAGTGCCGTCTTTTTTCTTGAAGGTCGAAGACATGCAGAGGAAAGTCTTGCCGCCGGGTGCGCCATACGCGCCAAGGACAAAGTCAAGCTGTCCGCCGGCACCGGAAATCTGCTTCGTTCCCGAACTCTCCGCATTGACCTGACCAAAGAGGTCGATATCAACAACGTTGTTGATGGAAATGAAGTTGTCCAGGTTGGCCACACGGAAATAGTGGTTGACATAGTCGACGGACGCGGACTTGATGGCCGGGTTCCTGTCCAGGTAGTCATACATTTTCTTTGTGCCTGCGCCGAAAGCAAATGTCTGCAGACCGCGGTCAAAGGGTTTGCGCTCGCCGGTGATCTTGCCGTTCTCCGCCATATCCACAAAGGCGTCGACATACATCTCGGTGTGGATGCCCAGGTCCTTGAGGTCGGACTCGGCGATCATCTTGCCGATGGTGTTGGGCATTCCGCCGATTCCGAGCTGCAGGCAGGCTCCGTCCGGAATCTCTTTGACGACGAGCTCGGCAACTGCCTTGTCAACATCCGTGCCGGGCTTTGAAGGCGGCATAGCATCGATAGGCTCATTGTCTGTCTCAACGATCATATCGACATCGTCGATGTGCACATATGCGGAGCGGTCGCCGTAGATTACGGGCATGCTCTCGTTAACTTCAACAATGACTTTCTTGGCAATCTTGATAGCCGCATAGGAATGGCTGGCGCTGGGACCGAAATTGAAGAATCCCTTGTCATCCATGGGGCCTACCTGCAGGATGGCCACATCAATGGATTTGATATTTTCCAGATACCAGCGGGGAAGCTCGGAATATTTCAGTGCGCAGTAGAAGCTGAAACCTCTCTCACAGGCCTTGCGCTCGATTCCGCCCATATGCCAGCTGTTCCAGGTCATGTGTGCCGCGGGATCCTCAATCTTGAAGATTTCGGGTTCATGCATCAGAATGCCGCCGTAAAAATTGACATCATACAAATCGGGAAGGCGCTTCGCGAGTTCCTTGTCTACCGCACGGGGGGTTGTCGCTGTCCAACTGTAATCAACCCAGTCCCCGGATTTCACTACCGCTGCCGCCTGAGCCGCGGTAACCAGTTTCTGCCTATACTGCTCCTGATAACTCATATACTTTCCTCCTGAAATATACTTGTTGCTAAGTTGACCGACAATTGCTTCTATCCTGCAACAATCCCTTTATTTGAAAGTTTACAGTGCCGGAACATGACATTGAAAAATTGATAAATAAGTAAAACAGTACTTATTTACTCTTCCACAGCATGCCGCTCGTTAGAGCGGCACTCTGAAGCGTTTTCGCGCAGGCGAAAACGGTGAAGAATCACCGGATGTCTGCGCTGCCTCGGGGCAAAAACATCCGGAGTGAAAAATCTTGTATCGACAAGATTTTTCACTGTTTCTATTATAACCAGAACAATCTCTTATCTCAATGAGTGCACTTGGAAAACAACACTTTCCCTGTCTTTTCACAGGGGTGTCCTGTCTTTTCACAGGGGTTTCCCCTCCGCCCGAAGCGCCCGGCCGGGAATTTCAGCCGGAGCTTCCGCCTTTCAGGCTTCACAGATACCGCTGCACCAGAGCATCATAAAACATGTTGCCGAATTTATAGATCCAACCCCCGTTCTTTTTGATCGCGTACAGGTGCATATACCGTATCTTTTCTCCTCCCGACTTCTCCTTGGCGTATTCGATCGCGAGCTTCTGACGGTGTTTTTTTCCGTTTTCAGCGAGGAATTCTAGATATCCCGGTCCGAAATTGTATGCCTGGATCAATGCTTTGTCATCATTGATCCCCAGTTCATCAGCCATATCGACCAGCGCTCTGAAATAGATACAGGCCTGCTCTATGGACTCCTCAGGATCCAGGGAATTGCGCTCCAGCCCCTTCGATTCGCTGGACTGCATGACGTCCTCACCCGTGCCCTCGGACTCCACCATCATGATGGCCATCAGAACATCCACATACTCTTCGATATCCTCCTCTGCGGCATATATTTCCACCATGTCCTGATAGGCGAGAACATCTTCTGAGAGATTGCTGGTTGCCCAGGCCTTCCTGACCACCTGGCTGCCTACAGCCAGCAGGACCGCCAAAAAGACAGCCGCAAAAATGAGCAGTATTTTGTTCCGCCTGACCTCCCGCGCGCGTCTTTCCCTCTGCAGGGCACGGCGATTGATCCGTCTCTGGCGGCTGCGCAGTTCCTCGCGCTCTTCCTCCTCAAGACGGCTTCGTGCTTTTGTCTGCTCTTCAAGCCCCGACACAAAGCCCTCCGGCACCCCGGAGCCCTTTCCGGACCGGCCCTGTTTTTTCACCTTCCGTTTCCCGGCAGGCCGGGGCTGTCTGTCCGCCGGCGCTTCTTCTGATTCCTTTTCTTCCCCGTACAGGTGTCCTGAATCCGCCCGGGAGCTTCCTTCAGCCTCAGCTGCTGTGTCCCCGGAGGATTTTCCCCCGGAAAGCTCACGTGAATCCGACTGACCGCCCGACTCCGGGATCCTGTCGGACAAGGCCTCCGCTTCCGCGTCCGGCAGCTCCGCCTCCGCCGGCAGCTCCGCCGCCGGATTGCGCAGTTCTTCTGCAGCAGCATTCCGTTCTGTATTCCGCTTCTTTACAGCGGAGGATCCCGATGCTGTCCGGGTCTTTGACCCCCGTCTGGAGGTATTCTTTTTGCTATTCTTATTTTTCATTCCGATTCTGCCATTCTATGCAGGGTTGATCAAAGGTCTGTGAAAAATTCCGCGGAAGATTCTTCGCACAATTCGTTAATGGCAGGAACGATCCGCTGGAAATGCTCGGTCGCATTGTGGATGTCCAGCGCTTCCTGATCTCTCCAGCATTCAATAAAAGCCAGCATCCTGGGATTCTTAGTGCTCACATTGATCGAATAAAAGACATTGCCTTCCTCTGCGAGGGATTTTTCCACAAGTTCTCCGACGATTTCCTTAAACTCCTGAACCTTTCCTTCTTTAACAAGCTTCTTTGCAACAATTTTTATCATAGGGCACCTCTTCTTTTTCAGAACACAATCATTTTCAGTACTCAATCATTTTGATTACCCGGTCTTCTTCACTGTTCAGCCGGCTTTGATGCACAGACAGATTCGATCCGCTTACAGCTTCACTGTGCAGCCGGCTTTGATGCACAGACATTTAAGGTAAGTACTTTATTATACCATAAAAAGTATCCCCATTGAAACAGGGACCTTGCCTTCAGGAACCCCTTGAGGAATTCCCGATACTTCTTGCCTTCAGGAAAGCACGGGGAAGCCGGGCACAGCCCGGTGAGGATGTTTTCCCGGCCGCGGGAAGACGGGGCAAAACATAAAAAAGGCCTGCTCAAGAGGCAGGCCGGAAGATCAAATCTGTTCCCATAAAACAGTACATGTATATTATACATGCAAAAGGTGTCATTTCATATTCTTCTGCTTCTTCTGCAGGTTTCCCTTCAGGACCTGCGGCAGGCCGCAGCATACCCTGATCACTGTATCCGCCCGCTCTGCGAGTCTGCAGGCCAGTCTGCCCGCCGCCTCGCGCTTTTCCCTCTCCTCAGGATCCGCGGGGACGATACCTCCCCCTATTTCTGTCGCAATGACGATTCTCTTTTCCGCCAGCCGGTCCGCCAGTTCGTCCGGATCTTTGCTCAAGGCAAGGTCCTGGACATCTCGCACGGCGCATTCGGCAAAGGCTTTATCGTCCAGCCCCAGAGCCCTCTGTATATACTCCTGTTTCCCCGAAAACGCGGGGCCTGTCACGAAAATCATCTGTTTCCTTTCTCTGCCGGAAGCCGGCTCCTCTGCCTCTTTCTTTTTAAAAGAGGAATCCGCGGCGGCAGCTGCCTTTTTCTTTTCCGGGCACAGACCTCTGTCAGCAGCTGCCTCATCCTTTTCGGGGCACAGGCCTCTGTCGGCAGCTGCCTTTTTCTTCTCGGGGCACAGGCCTCTGTCGGCAGCTTTCTTTTCCGCCCCGTCCGGTGCTGTGAAATACTCTTTTTTCAATTCTACCGGAATCGTGCTCACCACTTCCACAGCACTCTGTGCCCGGGCTGCCAGCTCACGGTTGAGGACAGCCAGGTTTTTCATAAACTGCACTGTCTCTCCCTCATAGCGGTCTCCTCCCGAGAAAACTTCGTTGGTCACGACGATCAGATGTCCGCAGGCCGCCTCCACTGCGGCAAGGCCCCGCCTCGCCTGCCCGATTCCTCCCCCTTCGGGACTGAACATCTCGTTGGCCAGCAGGTTGGACAGATCCTCCAGCAGCACGCAGGCTCCCGCCGGAATATCCGCCCCCGCGAGATTTGTATAGCATTCGACCGTCTCAAATCCGATCGTCTTTCGCTGATCCCTGTGACGGCGGATCCTGGCCCGGCACTCATCGTCAAAGGGCTCCATTGTCGCGAGATAGACCTTTTTCCCGGGAAAAGAAGCTGCCAGCCGCTCGGCATAGACGCTTTTTCCGCTTCCAGAACCTCCGATCACCAAAGTCAGCATAGTAATTGTCTCCCCGATTCCCTGTCGTTTACAGGTCTCTGTCCAATGTCCGTCCGCGGATCCCTTACAGCGGCGTCCGGTTTTTCTTTCTTTTCCGATCCAGCTGATCCGGCACATGCCTTAAGCTTCATCCCTGGTCAGGTGCTTGATCCATTTGCCGCTGCGCACGCGCAGGAAGACAGGAAGTCCCTTGAAGATCTGGTCGGACTGAATAGCCAGGACCACCAGGGGGACCGGCAGTTTCCACACGAATGCTGTCAGGAGGGACAGGGGCATGACGACTCCCCAGATGCTGATAATATTGAGCCACATGGTAAAGGTCGTGTCTCCGCTGCCCCTCAGGACACCGTTGCAGACCGGCATCTGGTAGGACATGCCGACCATGACGAAGCAGAGGATTATGATGATCTGGTCCGCCAGGCGCAGTGCATTAGGTGTGAGGCTGTAGTGGGACAGAAGCGGCGTGCGCAGGACAAACAGGAAAAACGCAAGGACCAGACCGATTCCCACGTCGACCACCGACAGGGTGCGGGCATCGGAGCGGATCCTCCGCATATCCCCTCTGCCGACGGACTGTCCCATCACAACCGCGGAGGCGGAGGCCATGGCGCTCACGACCACTTTCAGATACTGATAAAAAGTCATGGCAACCGAATTTGCGGCGATCGCGTCGGAGGCGTCCGCCCCGGGCAGATGGCCCAGGATCGCCGTCTGCAGCGGAACCGAAATGGCCCAGATCATGCCCATGATGATGACCGGCACGGCCACTTTGAAAAAATCACCCGCCAGCCGGCGTCCGCTCGAGAGAAAAGGCTCCGAAAAGAGCTCCAGCTTCCTGTCCCTGAACCGCACATAGATAAAAACGATCAGGAATTCCACCAGCCTCGCAGTCAGTGTTCCGATCGCGGCACCCCTGATCCCCATTTCCGGGAAGCCGAAATGACCGAAGATCAGCGTGTAGTTGATCCCCGTGTTGATAAAGAGCGACACCACCGAGATATAAAAAGAAATCTTCACGGTTCCGACGCAGCGCAGGGCTGCCATCAGCACATTAGTGAGGATAAACAGCGGGAATGTGAACAGTATGATCTGCATATATCTGGTCCCCTGTTCGACGATCGCCGTATCCCTGGTGAAAAAGCCCAGAATCCTGGTCGGAAACAGGGCGCATGCGGCGGAAAAGAACAGGCCGATGCCCAGCCCCAGTTTAAGGGCAAGCCCTGTGATCTTCCGCACCGGCGACATCCTCCCCTGGCCGTAATACTGGGAGGCCAGGATGATGAGCGAGTCACAGACCGTGATCGCCAGCTGCTGCACCAGAAAAAAGATCTGGTTCACCGTGGCAGCTCCTGAAAGCGAAGTCTGGGAATAGCTGCCCATCATGACATTGTCAATCATGTTGACACTGTAAGCCACCAGGTTCTGCAGTGCCACCATGACAAAAATCGAAAACAGCGACCTGTAAAAGGCCCGGTCCTGTGTGAAAAATGTCTCTCTTTTCTCCCCCATAATCATCCTCCTGTCAGCCGGAAATGCGGTCCCTGCCGGATCACCTCCGGTTTCCTGCTTTGATCCCTTTATCCCCTGATCGGATTACAATATATCCTGCTTTGATTCCTTTATCCCTTTTTTGATATTATATGCTCTGATTTGATTAGGTTTGATCATTTCTTTGATTATTTATCTATTGTACAAAACATACCAGGCATTTTACCACTGTTTTCCTCTCCGGAACATATACAATCCTGCTATTCTTTTTTCCATTTTTGTCGTTGTTTTTTCTCGTTCTTTTTTCGATTTTCCTTCCTGCAGCTCCGTCTTTTTACCTCTTTTCATACAGAGGGCCGGGAACAGAAGCCAAATCTGCCCAAAGTCACACATTCCCGGAGCCTTTCCGGCCTTGTCTTCTCAAATATTACCTGAACTGTCTCTTCCAGACAGTTTTGGACATTCCTCTTCAACTCCGTTATAATACCTTCATAACCGCTTCCGGATCCGTCCGCGGATCCCCGGCGGTCAAAACAAAAAACACGGTGCAGGAGGCACTTTATTGGATATGAATACTACAGAGCAGGATAAAATATTCGCGGAGGAGCAGGCTCATCTGCAGGACACCTACGACAGGCTGAAAAAGATGGAAAGGGATCTGGAGCAGAAGATCTCCTCGATCGCCGAAAAGGCCGCGGCGGAGAAGCTTGACATCCGGGAAAATCTCGCACTCAATTTCGACGGGGATTCGGACTCCATGGAGACTTACATCGAGTTCGAGGTCATGAATCACGCCATCGATCAATACAATATCGACCGGGATACCTCCGACGAGAAGCTCGGCAGGGTAAAGCGTCTCCTGAAGGCTCCCTATTTCGCCAAGGTACAGCTGCAGTACGAGCCCGACGAGGACCCGGAGGAATATTACATCGGCAGCACCGGTATCTCGGAAGATGCCCTGGAGCCCCTGGTAATCGACTGGCGCTCTCCCGTCGCTGAGACCTACTACAACCAGGACAACGGAAAGACTTTCTACACGGTGGAAGGCCGGCGGATCGATGTCGACCTCCTGCTGCGCCGTCAGTACGAGCTGTCGGAAAATCACCTGCATGCCTTTTTTGACACGCAGATCGCGATTGAGGATCCTCTCCTCATCCGGTCCCTCACCCGCCAGAGAAGCGACAAAATGCAGGCGATCACGGCGACGATCCAGAAGGAACAGAACAGGGTCGTCCGGCATGAGAACGTCCCGGTTCTGCTGGTCAACGGCATCGCAGGCAGCGGCAAGACCAGTGTCCTGCTGCAGCGCATCGCCTGGCTCTTCTACCGTCAGCGCGACACCCTGCGGCCGGACGAAGTCGTCCTGATGACACTGAACCCGATCTTCCGCCGCTATATCGACCAGGTTCTCCCGGACATGGGGGAAATGAATCCGGTCTCTGTGACCTGGTCGGAGTTTCTGGACCTGGCAGGGGTCTCCCGCCGGAAAGACAGAAGCAGCGGCGGCGACACCGATTTCCGGACGCTGCCCGACACCCTGCTCGCGATGGAGGAAAAGCTCCCCTCCTTCAGGCTGGAAGCCGATGACCTGCGCCCCATTCACCAGAAGAGCATCCGGGTTCTCTCCAGAGAAAAAATCGCAGAAGTACTCGCAATGCATCCCGGAATCCAGACCGGCGAACGCCTGGTGCAGATCGCGATCGACGAGCTGAAGGAACTCGCCAAACGGGAGATCCGCAGGAAAGAGCGGGACGAAAATGAGATGCGGGAAAACGCGGATGATTCCGCCTCCGAAGATGACAGCACCTACGGTGACAGCTCCTCCCGCACCCGCGGAAGAGAGGGTTCCCGAGCGGAAGACAACCGGATCCAGAGCCAGTACGGAGGCGCTTTCCAGGCCATCAACACCTGCCAGTGGCTCGACATCGGGCGCATCGGCTGCAGACTGCTGGGAGTCGAAAAGCTCTCCGACCTGGAGTGGTTCTATCTCAAGATGCTGCTCACCGGTCAGAAGGATCTGCGGACAAAATACGTCATGGTCGATGAAGTGCAGGACTATACTCCCGCTCAGCTGATGGTTTTGAAAAAATACTATCCCCGCGCCCGCTTCATGATGCTGGGCGATGAATTTCAGGCGATCCGTGAGGGTACATCCTCCTTCGCCCGGATCCATCAGGTGTTCGGCGGAAAGGTCACTGAACTCTCTCTCACGACCAGCTACCGGTCCTCACCCGAGATCACTGCGCTCTTCGCCGGGCTTCTCCCCGCCGAGAAGCAAATCCTGGTCTCCTCCGTGCAGCCTTCCGGAAGCACCCCTGTCTTTCATGTCTGCGGCACAGAAAAGGAGTACACGCAGAAGCTGATGCAGGCTGTTGCCGAAGCGCAGCAGAAGGACGGCCTGACCGCCATCATCTGCTCCGGTTTCCGCAGCCTGGAAAAGAGAGCTGCCATTCTGTCCGAAAACGGAATGGAGATTCCCAAAATCCTGTCCGGCGGAAGACTTCCCGATTCGGGTGTCTTTCTCATCACTCTGGCCCACGCCAAGGGACTGGAGTTCGACGGCGTGATCCTGCCCGATGCAAGTGCCGAGACATATCCCGACACCCTGCTCTCCCGCCACCGCCTCTACACCGCCATGTCCCGCGCGACCGGACGCCTCACTGTACTGGCCAGGGGAGAACTCACTCCGCTCCTTAAGACGCTGACATAACACTGACATAACATGAAAAAACTGCTCCGGCCGGGCTGGCAAGATCTTTACCGATATGCCCGTCCGCAGAGCAGTTTTTTTATTTTTATTATGTAAGTTAAATGTTCAGGGCTCACCCGCGAGCCTTTCGCCCCGGATGACGATTTGAAGTCTCACCCGGCTTCAGCCCGGTGCTTGTCTGAAGTCCTCACACGGCTTCATCACGAGAATGCGCCGGCTGATCTTTCAAAGCCCGTCAGGGCATGAACTCAGTCGTCATTACTTCCGAAACCTCAGGCACTCTTTCGATCAGGCCGTGCTCTTTCATCCAGTCAATATTTTCCTTCCAGTTTTCCTCGGTCTGTGTCATGAAGGGAGCGTCCTCTGTCTCCATTCTGGGGAGCAGGACCTCGGCGCTCTTCGCCTCAACAGTGGGGGACAGCGGGAAGTTTTCTTCGTTCTGGTTGGAGAGGAGAATATCCAGGACTCCGTCTGTGTCCGCCTGGAAATCATCGAAGCCTTTGGCGCAGGCTCTCATGAATCCCCGCAAAGTCTCGGGCTCTTCCTCAATCATCTTGTCATTTGCCAGGAAAACAAGTTCATAGAAATTGGGCATTCCATAGTCGGTGAGCTGGAACCAGGATACCTCAAATCCTTCTTCCTCCATCTGAGGAACTTCGTGATTGACCAGGCATCCGATCGTGGCGTCCACCTGGCCTGTAGTCATGGAGCTCATGAGGTCAAATCCGACATTCTGCAGGGTCGTGCTCTTGGGATTCTCTCCGACATTCTCCATGATAGCCTCGACCATAGCCTCCGAGAGAGCCGTGCCGCCGTAGCCGACTGTCTTTCCGACGAAATCTTTGGGACTGTTTACATTTTTCTCCTTCAGGGAAAGGATCACGTTGAGGGGCGTCTGGCACACAGCGCCGATCGACTTGATGCCGGCTCCCTGGTTGACCACTGCCTGAATCGTATCCTGCTGATAGAAGAGACCGATCTCAGCCTTTCCAGCCGCGACCAGGGCAATCGCGTCGTTGTCGTTTGCAGGAAAGCGGATCTTGACATCCAGGCCCTCTTCCTGAAAATAGCCCTTTTCAATGGCGTCATACAAAAACGCGTGAATCGCGTTTGGGTACCAGTCGAGCACGACGTTCATCTCGCGAAGAGGCTTGTCCTCAGCTGTCTGCGCAGTTCCTTCTGCCTTCTCTCCCTCTGCTCCTGCCGCTGCTTCTGTCCCGCCTCCTGCCGTCTGCGCGGAGGCGTCGGCTTTGCCCGCGGCCCCGGATGAAGATCCGCCCGCTGAACCGCCGCAGCCGATGATTGAGACTGCGAGGACTGCTGCTGCCAAAAGCGCCGCCGCGCGGCGCGCTGTTCCGGTAATTGTCTTCTTGAAATTCATTTTACTCATTTTTTATCTCCGTCTGAAATTATCGTAATCTGTTATTTCTGTCCGAAAAACCGTTATCTGCCGTTGTCTTCGTCTGAAAAGCCTAACCTGCTTTTATCTCGGGCTGTAATAATCACAGCCTGTTTTTATCTTCTGCTGTAAAAATCATTCCGCACCGCGCCAGAAGAGGAAATGCCTCTCCAGCAGTCCTACGATGACCACGAGCAGTTCCGCCGCTATACTGAGCAGCAGGATGGGGGCGAAAACGCCCGCGCCGTCCAGCTGAGTCATCATTCTTCTGGAAAAATACCCCAGTCCGTTCTGGGCGCCCAGCCATTCCCCGATGGCCGCCCCGATCACTGAAAGAGGCACCGCCATTTTCAGTGCCGAAAAGAAATAGGGCAGTACCGCCGGAATCTTCAGCTTGAGAAAGACCTGGGCTGGTGTTGCTCCGTAGGTATCCATGAGTTCCTTCATTTCCACGGGAATAGCCCTAAAGCCGTCGTATACCGTGACAACCACCGGAAAAAAAGTAAAGAGCACCGTCACCAGCACCCTGCTCCAGATGGAGTAGCCGAACCACAGGACGAAGAGCGGCGCCAGCGCCGTCGTCGGGATCGTCTGCGAAGCGATGATCAGCGGATACAGGGCCTGCCGGGCAACGGGGCTGAAATCCATCAGGATTGCCAGGCCAAGGCCCAGGAAGATGGAAATCACAAGTCCTATGGCCACGACCTGCATTGTGGCCGGAAGATGAGCCCCGAAGAGGGGGCCTCTGAGTTCCCAGAGCCGTACGACCACACGGACCGGCGAAGGAAGAATATAGGCGGCTGACATCTTCATGGCTGCCGCCTGCCAGGCAAAGAGAAAAACGCACACCAGGAGCGCCGCAGGAAGGGAGGAGTCTTTCCGCCTCGTCATTCCGGCATCTCTTTTTTTATTTTTTTGAAGTTTTTCTGTTCTGCTCATTTTCCTGCCTCCCGGAACAGTCTGATCAGCTGTTCCTTCAGCGCCAGCGCCTCAGGCGCCGCCAGGGCAGATTCCGTTCTGGGGTAAGAGAGCGGTACCTTGTACTCGCGAAGTTCCCGGATCGGGCTGTGCTCCACGGCCAGGATGCGGTTGGACAGAAAAACCGCCTCCTCCACATCGTGTGTGATAAAGAGTACTGTTTTTTTGTCTTTTTCCCACTGCTCCAGAAGCCATTCACGCATAGTCAGGCGAGTCAGGTAATCGAGGGCGGAGAAAGGTTCATCCAAAAGGAGCAGGTCAGCCCCTGTCATCAGGGTTCTGGCAAAGGAAGCCCTCTGCCGCATGCCGCCCGAGAGCTCGCGGGGCAGCTTGTCTCCCCAGCCCTCCAGACCGACATCCTTCAGGGCCTCCGCCACTCTCTCGTTCATCTCCGTTTCCTGCATGCCGCCCCTCAATTCCAGGGGAAGACGCACATTTTCAGCCACTGTCCTCCAGGGAAAAAGCATATCCTGCTGGGGCATATAACCGCAGCGGGCATTTCCGATGCCGCCGGTCTCTCCGGCTTTTCCTCTGAAAGGTTCCTCCGGCTTTTCTCTGAAAGGTACCTCCGGGTCCTCCATTTGAGTCTCCCTTTGAACCTACCGTCGAATCCCCCGTCGAATCTTCCGAGCAGAAAATCTCATCCCGGACTCCGGCAAATGTCTCGACCTCCCCCGCGACAGGCTCATTGAGCCGGTTCAGGAGCCGGAAAATCGTGCTCTTACCGCAGCCGGAAGGTCCGATCAGGGAGACAAACTCCCCCTGCCGGACTGTAAAGTCCAGGTTTTCGATCAGTGTCAGCCGGTCACCGGGATAGCGAAATGTCACGCCGCGGAAAACCGCTGCCGCACTGTCTGTCTCTATGTTCTGAACTGCCGTCCCGCTCATTTTCTCTTCTCCCAGGCCATGTCCCAGAAAGCCGCTTCATAGCGGGAGCAGTTGATAAAAATCTCATCGAGATGTTTTTTCTGTTCCTCTGTGTATCCTGCCGTCAGCTTTTCCGTCAGGCGGATGATGTCGATGTTGGCCGCATGATATTCATCTGAGGCATATCCCTGTACCCACTCGCCGTAAAAAGGATGCTGATCCGCGTCCGGATAATCGCGCAGGATCTGTCTGGCAATCACTTCATAACTGAGCGCGCAGGAAAGGATGGCGACAGCTGCCTCTGCCGCTCCGCCCTCATAGGCTATGCGGATCATGTAGGATGTGTAGGACAGGTTGTCCAGAGCCGGAACCGTCGCTGCAGCCTCCTCCTCGGAAATCCCCAGGCGCTTCATATAGCCCTTGTGTATATCCATCTCTCCGTCCATGATCTGCCGCAGCATGGCTCCGTTATAGGCCATCGCTTCCAGATCCGCCGCCTTTGCCGCACCGATGGCAAAAACACGGGCGTAGTCAATCAGATAGACATAGTCCTGAAGCATGTAAAAAACAAATTTGTCCTGTGCCAGACTTCCGTCCGCAATTCCGCGTACAAAGGGATGAGTGTGATAGCCCTCCCATATTTTTTCTGCTGAACGCAGAAGCCGCTCTGTCATCGGATGCCCGGCGCCTTCGTCGAATGTATATCCGGCGATCGTCAATGCTGTGTCCATTCATTTCTCCTTTCGACACTGTTCAGCACTCCGTTTTGTTACGCGACAGAAAGTGGTGCCCCCGGTCTGCCGCAGCAAAGGCCACGTGATTCAATCAATAGGATCAAGGCGGCCGCGCCGCCTTCTGCCCCGACCGGCCCGCGTCCGCCTCCAGGCGGAAAAAATGCGTTACAAGGCCGTGTCATAATCATAATAAAAAGGAGATCCTCCGGGGATCTCCTCTTAAAACATCATATCGCGTCGGTGTCTTTCCGTTCTCACGGACCTTTGACTGCTCCCGGTTGAAATACTCACACCCGAAAAGGTTTACAGATGAAAAATCCTTCTCGTAAAAACCTCAGCAGCAGGTCTTCAAAAAAACGAAAACTGCGAAATCTACGTTTTCTGATGATCCCTTCGTTGGCATTATCCAAATCAGGTTATGCGGGTTACGGCGGTT
>JAUNEM010000001.1:64770-68417 GCA_030525515.1 Eubacteriales bacterium | reverse complement strand
GGAGGATAGGTTATGAAAATGCACAGAATCTCCGCAGCTCTTATATCCATGATCCTGTCTGCCGCCCTTTTACCCGCGAATATTCCCGCAAATGAGACCGGGACGGAAACTGCCATTGAGGCAGAAGGCGAAGTATCTCAGGATCAGTCTTATAAAGTAAGTCTTCCTTCCGGGCAGGAAGGTGTTCTTGTGTCTGCACCCGGCAGCACCAATGATGTTAAGCCCGGCAGCAGCTTCACTTTTTATGTTGCTCCTGCGGAAGGATGGACAAAAGGATCTGATTATTCTGTGAAAGCCGGTGAACAGTTGTTAAAGCCTGTCACTGTCATTCCCGAGAATCAGTCAGCTTCCGATAAACAAAAGCAGACTGCCTCAGGCGCCGACGCAGATGGCGGTTCCACAGACGGAACGGATCAGACTCAGGATGAAACAGCAGGCAGTCCACAGCAGTCTGACTCTGAAAACGGTCAGCAGGACTCCGTACCAGACGAAAAGAAGGACACGGCAGACTCTGCAGCTGGCGGGCAGACCCCCGGCTCTTTGGAAAAAAAGCTGATTGAGCAGGGCTATGAAAAGTATGTCATCACCAATATTTCCGGTAATATTACTGTGACTGTATCCGGTGTGGTCAAGTCAGCAGATTCAGATTCTAAAGGATCGGCGGATCAAGACGGTAAAGCCGGAGAGAATGCCCGGACAGACAATGCCGGACAGAATGATCCCGCAGTAGAAGAAGAACTTTCCGGCAGCAGTGACATACAGGAAGATTTCTCCGAAGATATTCCCGATGCAGGTTCCGGGGAGAACCGGGATCAGAGCTCTGAAACCGGTCAGGATGAAGACTCTGACGTAAATACGGATGTCATCTCCGATGAAGGTCAGAATGAAGGTTTTGACGAAACCTCGGATGTCGTCTCCGACGAAGGTCAGAATGAAGGTTTTGACGAAACCTCGGATGTAATCCCCGGTGAAAATCAGAACGAAGATTCGGAAGAAAACACAGATGTAATTTCCTGGGAAGATCAGGAGCAGAACCCGGAGAGCTCCGGCGAGATCACTGACCAGGTATTTGAAGATGGACAGGGCCGGGACAATGGAGAAAATCCGGCCGAAAACGGCCTGGAAGATCTGGAGCAGAACCCGAAGGAGATTTCTGACCAGATTTCCGAGGATGGCCAGGGCCAGGCAGACGGGGAAGACCAGGGCGAAAACGACGGCCAGGTTCCGGATCAGGACCCTGAGGGAATCTCTGACCAGATCTCCGAAGAGGGCCAGGGCCAGGCAGACGGCGAAAACCAGGGCCAAAACCAGGGTGAAAACGACGGTCAGGTTCCGGATCAGGAGCCTGAGGGAATCTCTGACCAGACCTCCGAACAAGGGCAGAACCAGTCCGATGGAGAAGAGCAGGGCGATAACGACGGTCAGGGTCCGGCGGAGACTTCTGATCAAAATGACGGGTCTTCTGAAGAGAATAAAAACGATTCGGAAAAAACAGAGAATAATTCCGGGGAAAACACGGACGGCAATCCCGGCAAAAACCAGGATCAAAAAGAGAGCGGACAGGATTCCTCAGATGGCGCGTCCGTTCAGGACTCTTCAGAAAAAAGCACTGACAGCGAAAAAGCCGATAGCAGCTCCGGAAAGGATTCTGCCGGCCAAGCCGTAAGCGGGGATAAAAAACCCTCTTCCGGATCAACGGACGCGGTCTCTGTCACAGGATATTCCCTCTGGGTAGGAGGGATCCAGGCGACATCGGACAACACGAAGGACCTTTTGGGAAACGGCCAGGTTTCCTACGATGACAAAAATAATATACTTACACTGAAAAATGCCGTGATCAGCGGTCATAAGAAGGCTGCAGCCCCTGTCTACTATAAAGGCTCCAGAACTCTGACGATCGCGTTTTCCGGCAATTGCACCATTTCCGACAGCGATGAGGTGAGCGGTATCGTCTGTGAAAACAGTTCCCTCACCCTGGACGGATCGGGAACCCTGACTGTGAAGACAGCGGCTCCTTTATCTCATGCATGTATCCAGGCTGACAAAGGAGATCTTACGATTTTGGGCGGCACAGTCAAGGCCTTCTCCACAGGAAACGGATCGGGACTTTCAGCAGCCCGCATCATGATCACCAATGACGCGGAAAGGGTCCAGGCGGAATCTTTAAAGAAAGCATTGTCCGCCGATAAATCTGTCTCAATCGGTGATCATCTCGGAATCTCCCTGCCTGACGGCGGCCTGATCTCTTCAGACAAAAAGACCATCACGGATGAGACAGGAAAGACGGCTGTCAAAGTGGTGATCGAACCTCTTCAGGTCTTCAAAGTCACTTTCGAGGCAGGAGAGGGAACCGGAACAATGGAGGCGGAAAATGTCCTCGAAGGCAGAATGCTGAAGCTGCCTGTATGCAGCTTTACGGCTCCGCAGTGCAAGACTTTCAGCGGCTGGGAAGCGTACGGAAAAGCTTATGCGGAAGGAGATTCCCTCACGATCACAAAATCCCTCTCCGTCACAGCTCAGTGGAAGGACTCCCACAGGCTTGAAAAAATCCCGCGCAAAGAGCCTCTCTGCCTCAAACCCGGCAATATTGAGTATTATAAGTGCGCAGACTGCGGCAAGTGTTTCAGTGACAGCAGCGGGACAAAGAAAATCGAGGAGGCCGACACGGTACTGGCCGCTCTCGGCCACAAATGGGACAAGCCTGTCTATACCTGGGCTTCCGGTTACACTACTGTCAGCGCCAAGAGAGTCTGCCTGAATGACTCGAGTCATATAGAAAAAGAGACTGTAAAGACGAAAAAGACCGGAACCGATCCGACCTGCACGGAAAAAGGCCATTACAAATATACAGCTGAGTTCTCCAACAAAGCCTTCAAACGTCAGATCAAGAATGTCACAAAGTCCGCCCTGGGACATTTGTGGGAAAAACACGAATTCCTCTGGGATCAGTATGATGACGGGACGATGGATGCCATGTGCAGGCTGATCTGCTCCAGAAATCCTGACCATGAAGAGATAGTTGACGCTGTTGTGAAGACTTCGATCACACTGCCCGGCAATTTATCAGACGGCAAAATGACCTGTACAGCGACCTCGAAATTCGAAGGCAAGACATATACAGGGACCATTGAGAAGACGATCTCCCCCGCCGGCACTACCGGATATAAGTTCAAGGAGGCACCGGACAGCTGGACAAAGGACAGCGATAAGTCCATGAAATTCAGGGTGGAACGCTCACATTATGATCTGATCACCTACAAGGCCTTCAGTTCCGTCACCATTGACGGCAATACTGTATCAAACAGTTATTACAGTACATCCGAGGGAAGTCTGAAGCTGAAGATAGATCATGAATATCTGGATAAGCTTGCGGTCGGAAATCACACCATGGTGATTGAGTTCAAAGACGGGGCCGCAAAGCACACCTTCAAGGTCAAAGAAGCATCCGGGCACAGCAGCCCCCGCACGGAAGACAGGAGCGACCCCCTCCTGTGGGCTTTGGGATTTGCGGCCTGCGCCGCGATGGCAGCTGTACTTCTGACCGTCCGCAGGAGAGAGAGCAGGAAAAAACACAGATGAGACTGAGCATCTGAGAACGCAGGATTGACTGCTCAGGCGGAATGACTGAATGCCTGATCTGAATGTTT
>JAUNEM010000001.1:22068-64670 GCA_030525515.1 Eubacteriales bacterium | reverse complement strand
AGAACGCAGGATTGACTGCTCAGGCGGAATGACTGAATGCCTGATCTGAATGTTTTTGAATGTTTTTATGAACATTGCTTTCCATAATTACTTTATTATGGTAAAATACTAAATTGCCTGTGGAAAATACGGCTGCCGTACTTTCAGCAGGCAAACCAGAGAACTTACACAGTACACAGGAGAAAACAGGTATGAGCAACACAGATCGCAGAGTAGGTACAGTTTCCAGAGGTATTCGTTGTCCGATCATCCGTCAGGGCGACGACCTGAGCGAAATCGTCACTTCCAGCGTGCTTGAAGCCGCAAAGAGCGAAGGTTTCTCTCTGAGAGACAGAGATGTTATCGCGGTGACAGAGTCCATCGTGGCCCGCGCACAGGGCAATTACTGCAGTGTAGCGAACATCGCGTCTGATGTAAAAGCCAAACTCGGCGGAGAGACCATAGGTGTCATTTTCCCGATTCTTTCCCGCAATCGCTTCGCGATCTGCCTCCGCGGCATTGCCAGCGGCGCCAAAAAGATTGTTCTGATGCTCAGCTATCCTTCAGATGAAGTGGGCAATGAACTGGTCAGTCTCGACATGATCGATGAGGCAGGCGTCAATCCTTACAGCGATGTCCTCTCACTTGAAAAATATAGAAAACTCTTCGGGGTCAACAAGCATGAGTTCACCGGCGTGGATTATGTAGAGTATTATCAGAAGCTGATCCAGTCCTGCGGCGCCGAGGCAGAGATTATTTTTGCCAACCAGCCGACAGCAATTCTGCCCTATGCCGATCACATTCTCAACTGCGACATCCATACCCGCAAGAGAACGAAGAGGATCCTCCTCGCCAAGGGGGCAAAGGTGGTCTGCAGCCTCGACGAGATCATGAACGCGCCTGTCGACGGCAGCGGTTACAATGAGCTCTACGGCCTGCTCGGCTCCAACAAGTCCACTGAAGACAAGGTCAAACTCTTCCCCCGCGACAGCATGGATCTGGTTCTTGATATCCAGAAAAAAGTCCTTGACAGGACCGGAAAGCATGTCGAAGTCATGGTCTACGGCGACGGCGCTTTCAAGGATCCCCAGGGAAAGATCTGGGAGCTGGCCGATCCGGTGGTCTCTCCTTTCTTTACAGACGGCCTCATCGGGACTCCCAATGAGCTGAAACTGAAATATCTCGCCGACAATGATTTCAAGCATCTGTCCGGCGATGAACTGAGAAAGGCAATCTCTGACAGTATCCGCCGGAAGGACTCTGACCTCAAGGGCAGTATGGCATCCCAGGGAACAACCCCCCGCCAGCTGACAGACCTGATCGGATCCCTCTGCGACCTCACCAGCGGCTCCGGCGACAAGGGCACACCCGTCGTTCTGGTCCAGGGTTATTTTGATAATTATACAAACAGCTGATACCGGGTTCTATCAGGACACACGCTAAAAAAAGCAGACAACACGGATCGATATTTCATCCGTCTGTCTGCTTTTTCTTTTTTTAAAACTCCGGCTTTACGGCTGAACTCAAAATACAGACAAACCCGGCTTTACGGCTGATTCCCGGAGGATTTCCCCTGCTTTTCGCAATCCCCGCTGTAAGCGCAGCCCCCGCAGCCGCAGCTGCATCCGCCGTTTTTACGACTTCGCAGCATGGCCTTCAGTGCCAGGATAACCGCAAGCACAATGATCAGGGCCAGGATCAGATCAATTGCTTTCATGAATCTGTCATTACCTCCGTTTTCGATTCTTTCCCTTCATGTCCGGTCACGTCAGTGCACAGGCAGCCGTCTTTAGATGAACACCAGGCAGCCGCCTTTAGACGAATGCCAGGCAGCCGCCTTTTCAGGAATGTCAAATGATCGTTCCTATGAGATGAACGATCAAGGCCAAGATCCAGGCAACGGCGCACTGCCAGATGACCACGGCGGCGGCCCATCTGATCCCGAGCTCACGGTTAACAGCGGCGATTGCCGCCACACAGGGAGTGTAGAGGAGGGAGTAGACCAGCAGGCCGGCGGCTGTCACAGCATCCATGGCGGCTGTCACCCCTCCCTGATTGCTGTAGAGGACATTGAGAGTGGATACAACGCTCTCCTTGGCCATAAATCCGCTGATGAGGGATGTGCAGATCCGCCAGTCCCCCAGACCGATCGGCCTGAACAACGGGACCAGCAGACCGGAAATCTTCGCGAGAAGACTCATGGAGGAGTCCTCCACCATATTCAGATGAATGTCAAAGTTCTGCAGGAACCAGACAACGATCGTGGCGATCAGAATGACCGTAAAGGCTCTCTGCAGGAAGTCCCTGGCCTTTTCCCAGAGAAGCTGGAAAGTATTCCTGGGACCCGGCAGCCTATAGTTTGGAAGTTCCATGACAAAGGGAACCGCCTCTCCGTGGAACAAAGTGGACTTGTATAGGATAGCTGCCAGAATTCCGACGGCAATTCCCAGAAGATAGAGCCCCAGCTTGATCAGTCCGTCTTTTCCGGGGAAAAACTCAGCTGCAAAAAATGCATAAATGGGAATTTTGGCGGTACAGCTCATAAAGGGAGTGAGCAGGATAGTCATTTTGCGGTCGCGCGCACTGGGCAGAGTCCGCGTCGCCATAACGGCGGGAACACTGCAGCCGAAGCCGATCAGCATGGGGACTATGCTCCTGCCCGAGAGTCCGACCCTGCGCAGCATGTGGTCGGAGAAAAAGGCCACCCTGGCTATGTATCCGCTGTCCTCCAAAAGGGACAGGAAAAAGAACATGATCACGATAATCGGTACAAAACTGAGCACGCTTCCCACGCCCTCAAAAATACCATCGATGATCAGGCTGTGGATCACGGTGTTGACCCCTGCGGCAGTCAGGGCGGCATCCACCAGATCCGTCAGAGAAGAAATCCCCATTGCCAGAAGATCCTGGAAAAAAGGACCGATCACATTGAAAGTCAAATGTCCGATCAAAAGCAGAATCGCGGCAAAAACAGGGATGGCCGTATATTTTCCGGTCAGAACACTGTCGATTTTCCGGCTGCGAATGTGCTCACGGCTCTCTACAGCGTGTTTGACAGTTTTTCCGCAGACCGAGAAAATGAAAGCATATCGCATATCCGCAATGGCAGCGCTTCTGTCAAGCCCTCTCTCCTTTTCCATCTGATAGACGATATGTCCGAGTGTTTCTCTCTCGTTCGGATCCAGATGAAGCTGTTTCAGGATCAGTCGATCCCCTTCAATCAGCTTTGACGCCGCGAAGCGTACCGGAATTCCGTATTCGCGGGCATGGTCCTCGACCAGATGAGCCACTGCGTGAAGACAGCGGTGGACGGCGCCCCCATGATCATTTTCATCGCAGAAATCTCTGCGGACAGGCCTCTCCTGATAATGGGCGACATGAATGGCATGCCTGATGAGTTCCTCGATCCCTTCTCCGCGCGCGGCGGAAATCGGAACGACCGGGACTCCGAGCAGGGCTTCAAGCTCGTTGATATTGATATACCCGTGATTTGCGCGGACCTCATCCATCATGTTGAGCGCGACGACCATGGGAATGTCCATCTCAAGAAGCTGTATGGTCAGATACAGATTTCTCTCAATATTGGTCGCGTCCAGGATATTGATGATTGCCCGGGGTTTTTCGGTCAGAACAAAATCGCGGGAGATCAGTTCCTCACTGCTGTAGGGCGACATGGAATAGATTCCCGGAAGGTCGGTCACCTTTGTGTTGGAGTGGCCGCGGATCGCGCCGTCTTTGCGGCTGACAGTCACACCCGGAAAGTTGCCGACATGCTGGTTGGAGCCTGTGAGCTGGTTGAAAAGCGTCGTTTTTCCACAGTTCTGATTGCCCACCAGGGCAAATGTCAGGAGAGTATCCTTAGGCAGGGGATCGCCGTCTCCGCGCCGGTGGAATCTTCCAGGCTCACCCAGACCCGGATGCTCTGACTCAGGCATTCTGTCCTGTTTCTGCCTGTTTTTAGAAGATTTATTGTTACTTGAACCATCGGCATACTCCTGCCCGCCGGGGCCGGCTTCCTGTAAGCCATCGCTGACAGGTATGGAGTCGGGGCCGCCCTCCGGGGAGTCGTCTTCGAAATCATCAAAAGGGTCCAGAGGAACAGCCTGAATGTTGCCGGCATCATCAAGACGTATAGTAAGTTCATATCCATGGATCTGGATTTCCATGGGATCGCCCATCGGCGCGAACTGCATGACCGTCACCCGGGTTCCGGGAATGACACCCATATCCAGAAAATGCTGACGCAGGGCGCCCTCGCCTCCGACCTCCGTGATCAGGAATGTCTCCCCTTGCTTAGCGCTGCGAAGCGTAGTGGTCTGTCCTTTGCCGGCGCCGGTCTTCTGACCGGGAAGCCCTTTGTCCTTTGCGGGCTTGTGCGTTCCTCCGTTTGGAACCCGGGAATCCGGGGATGTATGAACTGCCTGCCCTGACTCTGAAGGATATTTATTCAATGATTTGATCCCCCTTTAGGTTTTTTTATTTATTCTTCATCGCGCAAGACCCGTGACTTCAGATCGCGGGATACGCGCGCAGAAAAGGGAAACTCACTTCATCGTGGGTACAATCCCGCGAGTGAGTCTTATACAACATAATGGGTATCTCCGCGGGAAAACCCGTCCGCTGTGAATCAAATATTCACAGCCCCGGAGAATATCTTTCAGTACAAGATAGTTAGATTGGGCTAATAATAAGCCTTTAAAACCATGTTTTCAAGTCTTTTCCTGTCTTTTTATCAAACTTTTTAATTGTCCCTTTTTAATCGTCTCAAAAGTGTCTGTCTGCCGGGCAGCAGCCGGTTCTAAGGATTATGTTGTCACTGCCCGCACACGACTTTCGAAAGGGTGCGGACAGCATCGTTTATAGCTGTTGAAGAAGTTTAACGAAACAGAAAAATATACTGCAGCTTCGCTTGTAACCTTTTGTTATCTGTTTTAATCATAAGTCGTGACGAATCGGAAAACATGTCCTATAATAATGGATGATTCTTTTTTCAACCATGTTTTCGCGCCTGTCCTGTGGCTGTTCTCAAATCACGGGTATTGCGCAGTGAAGCATAAAAAAGGGATCACCACACTGCGGCCGGCACCTCTTAAACAGTCTGACCCGTTGGATGTCCGCTCAGTGAATAAACGTGTTGTAAGCAATGCTTCAATGAGCACGGTTTCAATGAAGGCAGAAAAGAAGGACCGAAGTATTCTGCTCTGGATTCTTGTTATCGCGGCTCCCCTCATCGCAGGCTGGATCCTGGGACTGGTCTCGGGGACAAACCCTCTTCATCTGGACGCCTGGAATACGGGCTGGAACGATGAAAACGGGTATTTCCGGGTGATCCACACACTCCGCTATTACGGTATGCCCAAAGGAATTACCGGCTTTAACGAGATCACCTCAGGGAATATCCCCTACGGACCCTACAATATTTTCACCTATATTCCGTATTTTCTGCTCTCGTTCGCAACAGGCTGCGAGTCTCATAACTATATTTATATCTGCAATATCATATTCGCCGTCGCGGCAAACCTGATCTTTGTCTTTCTGGTCCGCCCCGGCAGGAAAAACTCTTTCCTTCTGGCAGTGTTTTTCCTCACGCAGCTGGTCGTAGCACGCTATACCTGGTCCGGCATGGCTGAGGCCTGTTATCACTTCTATATCGTTGTATTCATGGGCCTGGTGATCTGGTATCTGAAAAATGAAGATGCCTCGAGAGCCAAAAAAGCATTCGCCCTCTTATTTATGGTTCTCCTGACCTTCTTTTTCAGTGTCATGAGACCTTACTTTGTGCCCCTTTTCCTGATTCCTCTTTATCTGCTTATTTTCAGGAATTCCAGGATCGGTGAACTGTCGCGCTTTATCTTTGCCCTGGTCATTATGGCAGCTATGATCGGTTCCCTGGTCCTCATGTATTTCTTTATGGGCTATATCGCCGAATACTTTGAGGCGGCTCCCGCCATGCGTCTTGCGCAGATCGTGCAGAGCGGCCAGATCAGGGACGTGGCACTCGGGCTGCTCCAGGCCAACAAGGAAAGTGTAAAATCCGCGATCGAGCTGGTCAGAGAGTACCGCTGGGCAGGCGGAATCGCCTTTCTCTTTTACTTCGAGTGGATCATTCTTTTTTTCAATTTCGTTTTTTCTCTTGCGACAGGAAAGAAGGACGGCCGCGCCGCCGTCATGTTCCTGCTGCTTGTTTCCGGCGCCATGATCTACGAGGCGACGATCATGCTCTACAAGGCCTATCAGCTGCACAGAATGATGCTCGCGATCACGATCGCGTATTCGATTTTCCTGATTGAATTCAGCAGCTTCTTCAGCTGGCTGAACGCGGCCGCGGTGATCGGAGTGGTCGCCTTCTATATTGTCATGCAGCCTTCCTCCTTCGCGCTTCCTCAGGCAGGAGCGGACTCGATCACACAGGCGGAACTCGAAACCTGCAAAAAGCAGATGATCGCCGCAATGCCTTACAGCAGGATAGACGACAGCAGCATGAAGACACCTTTTTCGACTCCCGACTCACTTGACCCCTATTGGGAGAACACTGTCGCCAAAATTACAGAAGACAATCATATCCAGCTTTCTTATATACTGCCTGACTATCTGTCCATGAATTTCTGTACAGAAAAGTTCATGAAGCAGTCTGTGAAAAACAACAGCTTCTGCAGCAGGTACATCATGGTCAAGACCGGGACTGAAATCGACGAAATGTGCCGGACCAGATATTCTGTGATCTGGGAAGGTTACGGGCATACTATATTCGATTCTAAAAGTAAGGCTTCGAAAAGTAAGAATTAAATTACAAGTCACACCCGCACCAAACACACTGAATACACGCCATCGATAGGGCGTGTACCCTAACACCAGTGACGGAATGATGACATCATTTATGTCAGGAATGGAGATAATAGTTTCTTTTGCGATATAATATTACTAACCAGTTTTTTAAACGCCGCGGCGGGATTTTCCGTGCCGCGGTCCTCGGAATGACGGGCGCGATCCTGGCTTCACAGCCTATGGCTGCCGCGGCTGAATCCGTCCTTCCGGCTCCATCTTCTGAGAATCCGGATATTTCCTCTCTTAAGACGTTTCAGGGAACAGTCAATAGGCAGCTTTGGACAGAGGCTGACAATGAACCAGGAGAGCCGGACAATAGCAGGGAAGGATCAGGCTCCGGCCGCTGGAACGAGAAGGACATACTGGAGAGATGGGATATAAACTCCGCAGACCTTCCGTCTGAAACCGAAGAAGAAGTTCCTGCAGTTCCCGAAGAACTGAAACCATATTTTGAGGAGGCCGTCTCGGACACAGTAAACATGTATCACGGGACTGTACCTCCGGCTCCGGATCTGAGCAAATATTCTCTTCGGGCCGATACGATCCGGGCTGCAGTCCGGGACACGGCCCGGACCCGTATGGAGTTAGAGAGCGGGAAGATACTGGATAAAATGAAGTCATATAATGCTTTCTTCAGCAGGATGGCCTTTCCTTCCCTTGCATCAGAACTGCAGAGGCAGACTCCGGGTAAACTTGCCGCGTTTAAAAAAGAAAAAGAGTCCGGCGACGGCACTCCGGCCGACAGCCATACTTCCACCGCCGGCAGCAGTGGAGATTCCTCATCCGCACAGACGGACCGGACATCTTCCGCGGGAAACGGACCTTTCCTCTCTGCGCTTCCCGGCTCACAGTCAGACGTCTCCGGCAGGCAGACCGATCTCTCTGACAGGGAAGAGAACAATGCGGGAATGCCGGAGGAGTATGCGGAGGACACCGGGGAATCTGTTTCTGAAGATTTTGCCGGCACGGATGCAGGGAATGTTTCTCCTTCCTCCGATCCGGCTGCGGTAGTTTCTCCTTCCTCCGATCCGGACGCGGGAGGTTATTCTTCCTCCGATCCGGATGCGGGAGCTTCTCCTTTGCCTGATTCCCCCGGGATTCCGGACAGTTTTCTCTTCCACAGCCCTCCGGGAATGAGCAGTTTTCTCAGCTATATTCCCGGCATATATCCGGATAATCCCCCTGTATCAGGATCTGGTTCGAAGGATGGGCGGACCTCAGATGCCTTTGCTGATTCCAGTCAGGCTCAGGTTCCGGGAACCGATAATGATGAAGAGGCGGGATCCGGCAGGGATATCCTGTTGGATCCGGACCAGGAAGCTCCTTTTGACGAGCGGAATATCTTGTTGGATCCTGATCAGGAAGCTCCTCTGAACCAACGGGCTGTCGGGGCGGATCCGGTTCAGGGAGAGACAGCAAACTTTGCACTCGCCAGACCCTTTGACCAGGGAAGTCTCTATTATAAATACAAGATGAAAGAGGCCGGTCACTCCGGAGAGGATTCCGCCGAAACGGAATCCAGTCATGACAGAGAAGCGGAAGAGTTTTTGCCGGGACGGCGTGTCGTATTCATCGGGGATTCCAGGACAGTCGGTATGGAAATGTTTGTCGGCGGGAGAGAAGATGAGTACTGGTCGGCAAAGAACAGCATGGGATACAACTGGCTGGTCAGTTCCGGCGCCCCTGCCGTAGAAAATCTGATCGATGAGAATACAGACGTCGTGATCCTGATGGGAGTCAACGATCTGGGCAATGTCTCCCGCTATGTGGATTATATGAATGCAAAGGCTGCCGACTGGAAAGAGCGCGGCGCCAGAACATTCTTTGTTTCAGTCACCCCCGTGGTAGACTCCAAAAGTCCCAATGCCAAGAACAGCCGGATCGAGGACTTCAACGCCTACGCAGTTGAAAACCTGAAAGGTGTCCATTATATAGACGCCTACAACAGAATCCGGAATTCCTTCGGTTCTCCCGACGGGATCCATTTCGACGGGGCAACCTACCGGGAAATATACCGCATCATCCATTTTTACCTGTATCGGGGATGGTATGAAGAAGCCGGGCTTCGTTTCTATTTTGATTGCGGCAGGCCCCTGACGGGATGGCAATATCTGGACGGACAGTGGCAGTACATGGACGGCGCCGGTGTGCGCTGGATCCGGGACAGCAGGGTAGGAGATGTGTGCCTTGCCCCTTACCCCATGACAGGGCTGACGGATCCTGATCTCTCTGTTTTGTCAAAAACGTTTTAACAGGCATGTTTTTACAAAATGTGTTACAAGATACGTATGTCGGCAAACATTTTAACAGTCATGTAAAAAAACGATGCCGGACCCGCCGGCAGGCAAATAAAGGTACGTTGAAACAGAACAGCGCTAAACAGCTTCAGGTCAATTATTGAGGAGGGTAAAAATGCTTCGTGATAACAAAATCTGGGTGGCTAACAACGACGCGGGAGAGGGAATCTTCCTGCTGCCCCGCATGGCAAACAGACACGGCCTGATTGCCGGAGCGACCGGTACCGGCAAGACCGTGACAGCCCGCATCATGGCGGAGACCTTCAGCGAGATGGGAGTCCCGGTCTTCATGGCGGACGTAAAGGGCGATCTGGCCGGACTTATGTTTCCCGGAACAGATTCCGCCGACATGCAGGAAAGAATCGCGAGGTTCGGTCTGGCTCAGTACGGCTTCAATTATGAGGGTTATCCTGTGGCTCTCTGGGATATTTACGGCAGGAAGGGCATGCCTCTGCGCACAACCGTCTCCGAGATGGGCCCTCTTCTGATGGCCAGAATCCTGCAGCTCAACGACCTGCAGAGCGATATCCTGAGCATCATCTACAGGATTGCCGACGATAATGACCTGCTTCTCATAGATCTGAAAGACCTGAAGGCCATGATCAATTATGTGCAGGGACACGCAAAAGATTTCGTCGACAAATACGGCCGTATGAGCAGCGCGTCCATGGGCGCGATCATGAGATCCATCGTTGCCCTGGAGACAGACAACGGCGCTTTGGGCGGAGACATCTTCTTCGGAGAGACCGCGCTGAACATCGCGGACTGGATGACTGTCGGCGCAGGCGGAAAGGGCATGATCAACATCCTGGATTCCGAGAGCCTGATCAACAACGGAAGACTCTATGCGACTTTCCTTCTGTGGCTGCTCTCCGAGCTCTTCGAGACCATGCCGGAAGTCGGCGATCTTGACAAGCCCAAGATGGTCTTCTTCTTTGACGAAGCTCATCTGCTCTTCAGGGATGCCAACAAAGCTCTGCTGGAGAAGATCGAACAGGTCGTCAAGCTCATCCGCTCCAAGGGCGTAGGCGTCTATTTCTGTACACAGAACCCCAGGGATATCCCCGACGGAGTCCTGGCCCAGCTCGGCAACCGGGTCCAGCACGCTCTCCGCGCCTACACACCCGCGGACCAGAAGGCTGTCCGCGCCGCCGCCCAGTCCTTCCGGGAGAACCCCGCATTCAATTCCTATGAGACATTGCAGGCGCTCGGCACCGGTGAGGCACTGATCTCCTTCCTGGGAGAGGACGGTATTCCCATGGTCGTACAGAAGGCCTATGTCCTTCCTCCCAAGAGCATTATGGGCGCGATCAGCGATGCCCAGAGAGATCAGAACATAAAGGGTAATGTTCTGTATTCCAAATACGCGAATTATCATGATCCCGATTCCGCCTACGAGTTCCTCGAGAGACTGGGTCTGGAAGAGGCTGCCGCCGCTGAGAAGGCAAAAGAAGAAGCCGCCAGGGCAAAAGAAGAGGAAAAGGCCAGAAGAGAGGAAGAAAGAGAAGCGGCACGCGAAGCTCAAAAGGCTGAAAACGCCAAGAAACGCGCCGCCAAATCCGTCGGAAGTTCTGTTGCCGGAACAGTCGGACGCGAAGCGGGCAAGATCCTTGGCGGAAATTTCGGCAAATTCGGAAAGACGATCGGCGGAAATCTGGGAGCAAGCCTGGGACGCGGAATCATCGGAACTCTGTTCAAAAACTAAAGAATCTTCTCCATTCTTCCGGATCATGCCGGAGCACTTCAGTGATCAGGAATCGTCAGCTGCCGGCTTCGGGCGGATGTACCGGGGACACACCTGCCCCTGCACATAAACCATTGTGCAGGGGCTTATCTTCTTAACTTTCAAACGGAATATCCATTGTATTTTTTCAAAATAAGGAGTAGATCATGAATTATCAGGACATTTTAACACAAGCCCGCACATGCATAGGCCCTTACTGCAAAGCCTGTCCTGTCTGCAACGGCAGAGCCTGCGGCGCGCAGATGCCCGGCCCCGGAGCAAAGGGCGTCGGTGACACAGCCATCCGCAACTATGATGCCTGGAAGCGCATCCGCATCAATATGGATACCATATCCCCTAACATGGCTCCCGACACCTCTTTTGACTTTTTCGGTCACACCATGAAATATCCATTCTTCGCCGGCCCTGTCGGAGCTGTCAGGCTTCACTACGGCGACATGCTCAATGATGTCAGTTACAACGATATTCTGGTCTCCGCCTGCGCGGACGCCGGAATCGCCGCTTTCACCGGAGACGGCACCAATCCCGAGGTCATGAAGGCCGCTTGCTCCGCAATTGCCGCAAAGGACGGTGTCGGCATCCCTACAGTCAAACCCTGGGATGTAAATACATTGAAGGAAAAATTCGCCCTGGTGCAGTCCTCGGGCTGTTTTGCCGTTGCCATGGATATCGATGCGGCAGGACTTCCTTTCCTGCAGAATCTTCAGCCACCCGCGGGAAGCAAGACCGTGGAGGAACTGGCGGAGGTCATCCGGAGCGCCGGCAAACCCTTCATCGTCAAGGGTATCATGACTGTAGAGGCAGCAAAAAAAGCCCAGGCAGCAGGCGCTTCCGCGATCGTCGTCTCAAATCACGGCGGAAGAGTCCTGGATCAATGTCCGGCGACTGCCGAAGTGCTCTATGAAATCGCACAGGCTGTCGGCGGCAGCATGAAGATCTTTGTCGACGGCGGACTCCGGACTGGCGTGGATATTTTCAAGGCCCTCTGCCTTGGCGCGGACGCCGCGATCATTGCCCGTCCTTACGTGACCGCAGTCTACGGCGGAGGCGCCGAGGGCGTTCAGGTATATACGGAAAAGATCGGAGCTGAACTGGTCGACACCATGAAGATGTGCGGTGCTGCCAGCCTGGCGGATCTGTCCGAAAAATATCTTTTCCGCCCTTCAAATCCTTTCCTTTCCTGATGTGATCTTTCCTGATGTGATGATTCCTTTTTTTCGGAAAGGTGTCGGTGATCTTTTGAGGCGGACGCGTCAATGACTTTACACCGGGATTCCCGGACAATTTAAAAATGCTGCAGACTCCCGCTCATACGGTTCTCTCCGTTTTCCGGGAGTCTGTTTTTTATGTACAATTTTCTTAAATAGCATGACAATTTCCCTAATGTGTGATAGGGTAATAATACTGCGCGTTTTCAGAACCGCTTCCTGGACATTTCATTTCACAGATACGCGCAGGCATGCTGCAAAGAAAGGGGTATTATTAATGGAAACACAAGAAAGGAAAGGCTTTTCCGGTAAAATTGGATATGTGCTGTCTGCCGCAGGCGCGTCGGTCGGACTGGGTAATATCTGGAGATTTCCCTATCTGGCCGCAAAATACGGCGGAGGCATTTTTCTGCTGGTCTACGTTCTTCTCGCGGTGACTTTCGGCTATACCATGATCATAGCCGAGACAGCGATCGGAAGGGCGACCGGCAAAAGTCCCGTCAGCGCCTTCGGCACCTACGCAAAAGGGCCGGCAGCTAAGTTCGGAGGCTGGATCAACGCCATCATCCCCATGCTGATCTGCCCTTACTATTCGGTAATCGGCGGATGGGTGTGCAAATATCTTTTTGAATATCTGCGTGGAAATGTACAGGGGATTGCCGATGACAGCTATTTCGGCGGTTTTATCAGCAACGGTTTTGAGTCCGAGTTCTGGTTTATCGTCTTCGTAGCCCTCATCCTCATCGTTATTTTTATGGGTGTTGAAAACGGGATCGAGCGCGTATCCCGCATCATGATGCCCATCCTTATTGTCCTGGCCATCGTGATCAGCATTTATTCGATCACTCGTCCCGGAGCCCTGATGGGTGTCAGATATTTCCTGGTCCCTGACTTCAGCCATTTTTCCTGGATGACTGTTATTACCGCCATGGGACAGATGTTCTACTCCCTTTCCATAGCAATGGGTATCCTGATCACATTCGGTTCCTATATGAAGAAAGATGTATGTATCGAAGAGTCCACGATCCAGGTGGAAATCTTTGACACCGGAATCGCCATGCTGGCAGGCTTAATGATCATCCCTGCTGTCTTCTCATTCTCGGGCGGGGATCCCAAGGCCCTGGGAGCGGGTCCTTCTCTTATGTTTATTACCATGCCCAAGATTTTCGCCAGCATGGGATTCGGCAGGATCATCGGAATCATGTTCTTTGCCCTGGTTCTGTTTGCTGCCCTCACCAGCGCGATCGCTCTGACTGAGAGCGCAGTTTCAACCTTTGCGGACGAGTTCAGATGGAACCGCGCCCTCTGCACGGCTCTGATCGGTGTGATCATGATCATCCTCGGCTCCCTGTCCTGTCTGGGTTACGGACCGCTGGCCAATGTCACGATCATCGGTATGCAGTTCCTGGATTTCTTTGATTTCCTGACCAACTCGATGATGATGCCCATCGCGGCCCTGTGCATCTGCCTCTATGTCACAAGGTGCATGACCATCGAACGCGCAGTGGAAGAGGTTCTCATGGACGGACACGCCTTCCGAAGAAGAGGCATTTTTGTCTTTATGATCAAATATATCTGCCCTGTGTTTGTCGTGATCATCCTGCTCAGCTCCATCGCGAATGTATTCGGCCTGATTTCCATGTAATACCGGGTAATATCGGCTGCTGTATTATATTTAAGAAAGCACTTGTAAACATTTTCTTTATCTAGTAAAATGGACAAGGATTTTTGTCGAATGAACGTTTTTTTTTGACAAAATAGCGAAGAATACCGTCAAATCGGGTCCCTGTACTTCCTTTCGTCCATCTCTGACAGGACCTGCGGAGAACTTTAAAACCGGTCTGCGGTATTTTCATAAAGTACTAATAACTGTAGTGGAGGTCTGTAATGAAAGTTTACACAACTGATAAAATCAGAAATGTCGTTCTGCTCGGACATGGCGGAGCAGGCAAGACAACACTTGCGGAGGCAATGTGCCACCTGACAGGTGTTACGTCTAGAATGGGCAAGGTCGAAGACGGTAACTCTGTCTCCGATTTCACAAAAGAGGAACAGAAGAGGGGATTCTCTATCAAGACATCCCTGATCCCTGTAGAGTGGAAAAACTGCAAGATCAATATCCTTGATACGCCCGGATATTTCGATTTCATCGGCGAAGTGGAAGAGGCTATCAGCGTGGCGGATGCCGCCATCATCGTTGTCTCCGGTAAGGCCGGCGTCGAAGTCGGTGCGGAGCGCGCATGGGAACTCTGCGAAAAATATAACCTTCCCAGGATGATCTATGTCTCCGATATGGATCTGAATGACACAAATTACGGCAGGACAATCGATTCTCTCACCGAGCTCTATGGCCCCAAGATTGTTCCCTTCCATTTTGCCATTCACGAAGGCGAGAAGACAACCGGCTGTGTCAGTGTCATCGAAGAGAAGGGCTACAAGTGGGACGGCAAGAAGTCCACTGTCTGTGATGTCCCTGCTGACTGCCAGGACAGCCTCGAGCAGTACCGCGAGACCCTGATGGAGACCGTGGCCGAGACAAACGAAGATTTCATGGAGCGCTATTTCGGCGGCGATACCTTCACTCCCGAAGAGATTGCGGAAGCTGTCAGGACCAACATCCTTGACGGTTCCGTCATCCCCGTAGAGTGCGGTATTTCCACTCAGTGCAGCGGTGTCGAGAATGTTCTCGATGACATCGTGCGCTACATGCCCACTCCCGCAGGCCGCAGCATTTCCGGAACCAACACCAAGACCGGTGATGCTTTCGAGGCCAAGTTTGATGATGCTCAGCCCAAGTCCGCCTTCATCTTCAAGACCATCGTGGATCCCTTCATCGGCCGTTACAGCCTGATCAAGGTCTGCTCCGGTGTCTTCAAGGCTGATGAGACCGTTTATGACACAGGTCTGGAGTCCGAGCTCCGCCTGGGCAAGCTCTACATCATGATGGGCAACAAGACCAGTGAGATCGCTGAGCTCCACGCCGGCGATATCGGCGCTGTCGCCAAGCTCGGTGACGCAAAGACCGGCGATACCCTGTCCACAAAGGCAGAGCCGATCAAGTATCCCATGATGGATATCTCCACACCTTACACCTATATCCGCTACAATGCGAAGAACAAGAATGATATCGACAAGATCGCCCAGGCTATGACCAAGATCTCCTCCGAGGACCTGACCTTCAAGATGGTCAACGATTCCGAGAACCGTCAGACCCTGATCTATGGTATAGGCGATATGCAGCTCGAGGTCGTCAAGAGCATCCTCAAGAACGAGTACAAGGTCGAGATCGAGACCATGGATCCCAAGGTTGCTTACCGCGAGACCATCCGCAAGACCGCCGATATCGATTCCAAGTACAAGAAGCAGTCCGGCGGCCACGGCCAGTACGGTCATGTCAAGATCAAATTCGCTCCCTCCGGCAATCTCGAGGAAGCTTATGAGTTCGATGAAGAAGTCGTCGGCGGCAGCGTTCCCAAGAACTACTTCCCCGCTGTTGAGAAGGGTATTGCCGAGACAGTTACAAAGGGACCTCTTGCGGCATATCCCGTTGTCGGCCTGAAGGCGACTCTGTACGATGGATCCTACCATCCTGTAGACTCTTCCGAAATGGCTTTCAAGACCGCAGCCAGCCAGGCTGTCAAGAGAGGCATCATGGACGCCAACCCCGTCCTGCTTGAGCCCATTGTCTCCCTCAAGGTCACCATCCCGGATTCCTACACCGGCGATGTCATGGGCGATCTGAACAAGCGCCGCGGCAGAGTGCTTGGCATGAATCCCATCCCCGGCGGCAAGCAGGTTGTCGAGGCGGAAGTCCCCATGTCCGAACTGTTTGACTACTGCACCGTCCTCCGCTCCATGACCGGCGGCCGCGGTGACTACGCTTATGAGTTTGCCCGCTACGAGCAGGCTCCCGCTGATGTCCAGGCCAAGGAAGTCGCGGCACGTGCTGCAGCAGTTGCCGAGGGCAATGATGACTGATGATCATCGGTTCTGAATAGGGCAGAGGCGGTCCTGCCGACCTCAACCCCCGGCCGGCCCGTGTCCGCCGACAGGCGGAGCAATTCCGTATGCGGGCCGTGTCATAATCATGTCATAAAGATAATAGTGTCATAATAAAAGAGGCAGAGGAAATCAATTTTCTCTGCCTCTTTTGATGCGGGTTGATGTGTCTGCGGTCCAGGAGTCTTACAAGGAACTGGAGTCTTTCAGCAAACTGAAGTCTTACAGCAAACTCACAGAAGTCTTACAGAGAACTTACAGGAGGCTCAGTCCGTTGATGCCGTTAAAAGCCAGAACACTAAGTTTCCTGGAGAGGTCCTCAATATCCTGGCGGCGTCCGGAATTAAACCATGCCTGATACACGGAGATCATGCCTGAGACGACGAATTCCAGCAGGAAACGGAATTCCTCCGCATCCTGTCCGATCTGATCCTCAAAGGATTCCCAGAGCTGTTTTTTCAGGGGCTCCACAATTTTCTGAAGGAGAGAAGCCTGTCCCTTGGCGGCAAAAACTCTGGCATAAAACTCCAGGTCTCTTTCAATCAGCCTGGCCAGTCTCAGGAATATGTCTGACGGATCCCTGCTGATCTCCTGGAAATCGATATTATTGATCGCCGACGCGAAATCAGCCACGATCTCGTTCTCAATTTCGTCTACGACCATAGAGACGTCGCCGTAGTAGTTGTAAAAGGTCTTGCGGTTGATGTCCGCCGCCTTCGACAGTTCAGTCACAGTGACATTGTCGAGACTTTTTTCAGCCAGAATTTTAATCAGGGCCATACGGATACTTCTCTTTGTGCGGGCCACCCTCCTGTCCGTATTTTCCTTCTTTGTCTCCTGCACCGTATTTTCCGATTTCATTTTATGCGGCTGCGCCTCCTTTTCGCGTTTGGTCCCCGGTCACCTGTCCCGGGACAGCGGTTTTTGATCCGCCTGCTCAGCATATTTAGAAACAAAATCTGCTAAAAGTGAATAATAAAACACAATATTTTTATATAATGGGCAGAAAGCCACAATCATATAAAACCTTGTTGTTGTTTCCGGTATACATTTGTATAATAATACACACATGTTACTTATTCAAGCAAATCATTCTATGCACTGCGCAGCATTAAGACGATAACTATTGAGAGGGAGGGATTTTCCTTGAACGAACGATATGATTATGAAATCTATGTAGATGCCGGAATTGATGCGGATTTCGCCTACATGGAGGACAACGGTGTTCATCTGATTCCAATGAAATACAGTATTGACGGCAAAGAGTTCATCATGAACCGCGTCCCGACAGAAGAGGAGCTCCGCTACTTTTATACCAAGATGAAGGACGGCTCGATCACCGGAACCAGTCAGATCACTCCCTTTACATACGAGAAAGAATTCGGTGAGGCTGTAAAAAAGGGAAAGAAGATTCTTTATATTGCTTTGTCCAGCGGACTCAGCAGCACCTATTCTTCATCCCTAACCGGTATGCAGTCTGTTCTCGACGAGTATCCCGGCGCACAGATCGAGTGCGTGGATTCTCTGGGTGCCACAGCCGGAATAGCCCTGCTCATGCAGCTTGCAGTCAACAACAGGAATGCCGGCATGTCTCTTTCCGAAAACGCTGAATGTTTGAGAAAGTCTGTACTGAAGGTTTCCTACTGGTTTATTGTCGAGGATCTGCAGTATCTGAAGCGGGGCGGACGTATTTCTTCCACTGCAGCCTTCGCGGGAAATGTGCTGAACCTGAAACCGATCCTCAAGATCAATGACGAGGGAAAACTGATCAATATCTCCAAGCAGCGCGGCGTGCCCCGCGGAATCAAGTACCTGCTGGAGTGCTATGAGATTGCTCATGATGACACGCCTCTTCCCGATGTCTATGTCGTCAATGCCAACTGCCCCGAAAGAGGACAGAAGATCGCTGATGAAGTCGTCAAGATCAATCCCAATGCCGTCATCCACCAGCTGTCCATCGGGCCCGTGATCGGTGCCCACACCGGCCCCGGCTTCGTGGCCCTCATCCACTTCGGAAACAGAGATGCCAGATGATTCAGGGTTCCGCAGGTTCCCGAACGTGTTGAGTTTTTGAACTCCTGCTTTTTCTGTGAATATCCGGACACAGGGTTTATGCCCTGTGTCTTTTTTTGTCTGTGCTGCGAGAGACCTGGCAGCACAGACAGCAGGAGACCGGACAACATAACAGTTGCGCCAAATTCATTTAAAAGGTAAACTCAGATATGTTACCTTTTCGTACGCCAATACACTACAGGAATAAAGGATGTGAGATCATGTATTACCAGATTAAAGAGACACTTGAAGAAACCAGCCTTGAAAAATGCATCGAACAAATGGGAGAGATTCCTTATGTTGCCATCCTGTCCCCAGACGACTGGCTGATTCACAAAGATTCTTTTGATATGGGATTTGATATTGATCCGAATCCGAAGAGTATTTATAACACCAAAGCAGAGGTAAACTACGATTCCATCACCGGCACCTTCTGCATTCCCCACCGCGATAATCTGGGGGAAGAAGAGTCTGTATTCGCTTTTGCCCTGGACGAAAAAGGAGTTGTTTTTATTGACCACAGCGGAATGGCGGACAATCTGTCCGGCCGGATCGCCTGTACCAGAAGATGGCGTTTTCCCTGTCTGGAACGTTTTCTCTATGATTTTCTGGGCCGGAACTGGATTCCCCTTACGCATATCCCATCGTCATCATCGTCAGCCTTTCCGTCGTCCTGCTCAGCCTCCTGTTTTTCCGCAAAAAGAAATGGCTGTGACAAAGGGAGCAGGGCGTGCATGGTAATGAATTTTTGTTTCAGAAGGTCGGTATCCGCTTCGCCTGCTTGACGAACATGCCCTGCGGGGATTATTATATTGAAAGTTTGTTTCTGCTATAAATGCTGCCGGTTAAGCCGTACAGCGCGGCAGGGGAACCTCCGGGGCGGATGGTCCTGTCCAGCTGCGTCACAAAGCATTTCAATGGTTATATATAATTGATAAAAGGAGCATCAACATGAGATACGATTTTAAGAAAATTGAACCCAAGTGGCAGAAGAAATGGGCAGATGCCGGAATCTTCAAGGCAGAAGATTTCAGTGAAAAGCCCAAGTTCTACGGACTGGTTGAGTTCCCTTATCCCAGCGGTGCCGGTATGCATGTAGGTCATATCAAGGCTTACTCCAGCATTGAAGTGATTTCCAGAAAGCGCAGGATGCAGGGCTATAACGTTCTGTTTCCGATCGGTTTCGACGCCTTCGGTCTGCCCACCGAGAACTACGCGATCAAGACCAATACGCATCCCCGCATTATCACAGATAAAAATATCGAAAAGTTTTCCAATCAGCTCAAGAGCGTCGGCTTCTCCTTCGACTGGGACCGTGTGATCGACACCTCCAGGGATGATTATTACAAGTGGACTCAGTGGATTTTCCGCAAGCTCTTTGACCACGGCCTGGTCTTCCGCGACAAGACTCTTGTCAATTACTGCCCTTCCTGTAAAGTCGTCCTTTCCAACGAGGACAGCCAGGGCGGCAAGTGCGACATCTGCCACAGCGATGTCATCCAGCTTCCCAAGGATGTCTGGTATCTGAAGATCACTGAATACGCCGACAAGCTTCTTTCGGGTCTTGACACGGTCGACTATCCCGAAAACATCCGTCAGCAGGAAGTCAACTGGATCGGCAAGTCCACAGGCGCTTTTGTCAACTTCACTCTCAAGGATATCGATGAGAAGCTCGAGATCTACACCACCCGCGCGGACACCCTGTTCGGCGTCACATTCATGGTCATGGCTCCCGAGCATCCCCTGATCGACAAGTATGCGGACCGCATCTCCAATATGGCCGATATCGAAGCTTACCGCGCGGAGTGTGCCAAGAAGACCGAGTTCGAGCGCACCCAGCTGGTCAAGGATAAGACCGGTCTCAAGATTGAGGGCCTTTCCGCGATCAATCCCGTAAACGGTGAAGAAATCCCGATCTTTATCGCTGACTATGTCATGATGGGATACGGCACCGGCGCCATCATGGCCGTTCCCGCCCACGATCAGCGTGACTGGGAGTTCGCGACCAAGTTCGGAGTTCCGATCATTGAAGTCATCAAGGGCGGCGACATCTCCAAAGAAGCCTACACGGGCGACGGAGAGATGGTCAATTCCGGTTTCCTCAACGGTCTGACCAACAAAAAAGACTCCATCGCGAAGATGATCGAGTTCCTTGCGGACAAGGACATCGGCCATGCAGGCGTTCAGTTCAAGATGAAAGACTGGGCCTTCAACCGCCAGCGCTATTGGGGTGAGCCTATCCCGCTCATTCACTGCCCTAAGTGCGGTGTCGTGGGTGTCCCCTATGAGGAACTTCCCCTTCGCCTGCCTGATGTGGAAGACTTCGAGCCCGGCGAAGACGGCCAGTCCCCGCTCGCCAAGATCGACTCCTTCGTCAACTGCACCTGCCCCAAGTGCGGCGGCGCGGCAAAGCGCGAGACCGACACTATGCCCCAGTGGGCCGGTTCCTCCTGGTACTTCCTGCGTTACTGCGACGCCAACAATGACAAGGCTTTCGCGGACCGCAAAAAGATTGATTACTGGATGCCCGTCGACTGGTACAACGGCGGTATGGAGCACGTGACCAGACATCTGATCTACTCCAGATTCTGGCATCATTTCCTCTATGACATCGGTGAAGTCAACACACCTGAACCCTACATGAAGCGTTCCGCCCAGGGCCTCATTCTCGGACCCGACGGCGACAAGATGAGTAAATCCAAGGGCAACGTCGTGGATCCGCTGGATATCGTCGAGCAGTACGGTGCGGATACTCTTCGTGTCTACGTCCTCTTCATGGGCGATTACGCCAGCGCGGCTCCCTGGAGCGACAGTTCCGTCAAGGGCTGCCGCAGGTTCCTGGAGCGTGTTGCAGGCCTGACCGAGATCATGACCGACGGACCTTCTCCCGCCGGCCTTGAGACCTGCATGCACAAGACCATCAAGAAGGTCTCCGAGGATATCGAGGCTCAGAAGTTCAACACTGCCATCGCGGCTCTGATGACTCTTGTCAACGATATCTATAAGGCAGGCAGCATCTCGAAGGATGACCTTGTCACCTTCCTCAAGCTCCTTTCCCCGTTTGCCCCTCATCTGACCGAGGAGGTTTACGCAGGAATAGCAGGAGAGGATGCAGGTTTCCTTACCATCTCCGCATGGCCGGAATTCGACCCCGCCAAGACTGTTGACGACATGATCGAAGTCGGTGTCCAGGTCAACGGCAAGGTCCGCGCTGCGGTTCAGATCGCGCGCGACGCCGATAAAGAGACTGCTCTTGCCACAGCGAAAGCAAATGAGCGTGTCGCATCCTTCATGGAAGGCAAGAAGCTGATCAAGGAGATCTATGTCCCCGGCAAGATCATCAATTTCGTCGTCAAATAATAAAGTTGAATAAACAGCGAGCAAGCGGCCGCAATGGCGGATATGCCCTCATATACGATCCTGCGGACATTTGCAGGCAGCAATGTATTGCTTCGCAAACATCAGACCACCGCGCAGTCTTCCTACTGCGCGGTGGTTTTCATTTGAAGCCTCTTTCTCAATACCTGTCCGCGAGTCCGCGGTCCTGCTGCTTCTCCACTGAATCCCACAGCAACCCCTTTGTTGGCTTGGTTGGGCTTTGTGGCCCTATGTTCCCTTGTATCTATTGACTTTATTGCACTTGTTGTATACAATTATACATGCAATTTTTTTGGAAGATTCGCCACACGCCTGCCGCATGATCACTGTGCCCTCTTCCATGTGCGCAGTGTCTGCCCATATCATGCGGTCCGCGGTGATCAACACAGTATATGAGATAAGTCATAATACTGTTTTCCCGGTCACTGCCAGGACTGTTTCACTGATCCCGGGATTTTGTAATCCTGTGAGACCGGTGAAACTGATACTTTCTCATCGGGACAGCCAGGATTTGACAATAATATCCGCATTGGGGGAAAATAATGGATGAATTTGATTTAAAACGTGAAGTAACAGACAAGTATTCGCTCAGGGGCCGTGTCTTTTCAAAAATCCGGGACGACATCCTGAGCGGAAGATACAAAGAGCATGAAGAACTGAAAGAGATCAAGATCGGCAAGGAACTGGGAGTCTCCCGCACACCGGTCCGGGAGGCACTGCGTCAGCTCGAGCTGGAGGGACTTGTCCAGATCATCCCCAACCGGGGTGCTTTCGTGACCGGAATCCATGCCAAGGATGTCAAGGACATCTATATGATCCGGTCCCGGCTGGAAGCGCTGTGCGCCAGGTGGGCGACTCAATACATCACCAAGGAACAGATGGAGGCAATGGAAGAGAATGTCTATCTTGCCGAGTACCATGCGGGCAAGGGACATACCGAGCAGATTGCCGAACTGGACAGCCAGTTCCATCACATTCTCTACAGTGCCTGCCACTCCAAAATGCTTGAGCACCTTCTGATCGACTATCACCAGTATGTTCTGCGCGTCCGCAAGAAGACTCTTTCCAACGTCAGCCGCGGAACCGCCTCCAACAAGGAACACCGCGCCATCATGGAAGCCATCCGCGCGGGAAATGCCGACCTTGCAGAGCGGCTCGCCAGCGAACATATGACAAACGCTTATGAGAACATGGTCAAAAACGGTCTTTATGATATTTATAAAGAAGAAGAGTAAATTTAATATCTATAAAGAAGAAGCGTAAATAAACTGTCAAAGTTTATGTCACATCGGTTTTGACTTTTGTATAGACGGCCTTAAACGGTTCGGAATCATTTATCGTATAAGGAGATAATTGCCATGCAAAAAATAGCTATGACCACACCTCTTGTTGAAATGGACGGAGATGAGATGACACGTATCATCTGGAAGATGATCAAGGATGACCTTCTTCTTCCTTACATTGATCTGAAGACGGAGTACTACGATCTCGGCCTGAAGAAGAGGGATGAGACCAACGATCAGATCACAATCGAGGCTGCGGAAGCGACCAAACGGCTTGGCGTAGCAGTCAAGTGTGCCACTATCACCCCCAATGCCGCCAGAGTCCAGGAATATGATCTGCATGCAATGTACAAGAGTCCGAACGCGACCATCCGTGCCGCCCTCGACGGCACAGTTTTCCGTGCCCCCATCCTTGTCGGCGGTATCGACCCCTATGTCCGCACCTGGAAAAAGCCCATTGTCCTGGCTCGTCACGCCTACGGCGATATCTACAAAAACGTAGAAATCCTGGCAAAAGGTCCAGGAAAGGCCGAGCTTCTTTTCACAGACGAAGAGGGGAATGAAACCCGCAAGACAGTCCATGAGTTTAAGGGACCCGGCGTGATCCAGGGTGTCCACAACACGGACGCTTCGATCGAAGGCTTTGCGAGGTCCTGCTTCTCCTATGCTCTTGACCAGAAGATGGATCTGTGGTTTTCAACCAAGGATACGATCTCAAAGACATATGACGGACACTTCAAGGCTGTCTTCCAGAAGCTCTATGACACAGAGTATAAAGAAGCTTTCGAGAACGCCGGTATCGAGTATTTCTACACTCTGATCGACGACGCTGTCGCCCGTGTCATCCGCTCTGAGGGCGGCATGCTCTGGGCTCTCAAGAATTATGATGGCGATGTCATGAGTGATATGATGGCGACCAGCTTCGGTTCTCTGGCCATGATGACCTCTGTCCTGGTCAGCCCCGACGGCAAATATGAGTACGAAGCTGCTCACGGCACTGTGCAGCGCCATTATTACAAGCATCTCAAGGGTGAAGAGACATCCACCAATTCCGTCGCGACCATCTTCGCATGGACCGGTGCTCTGCGCAAGCGCGGTGAGATGGACAATCTCCCTGATCTCATGAAGTTCGCAGACATGCTCGATGAAGCAACCCTCGAGACCATCGAGAGCGGAAAGATGACCGGCGATCTCGCGCTCATCACTTCCCTCAAGAATGTGAAAAAACTCAATACCGAGGATTTCATCCTGGCTGTCCGCGACCGTCTGGCCAAAAAAATCGACGGCTGATAAAAGGCTCTGTAATCCGTAATTCAAAAACCGCCCGGCCGGCGATTGATGATCACCAGATCAATCCCGGCAGAGCGGTTTTTCGTTTGTATCTGTTTTGAGTCTTTTTGTATGTATCGGTTTTTGAGTCTTTACGTAGCTGGTTTGAGTCTTTTTATCGGTGTCTGTGTTGAGTCTTTTTGCATGCAGCTGTTTTGGCTGCTTCCGGTTCAAAGGTTAATAGGAAACAGCTCCACGTGTAAACTGTTTTCCTCTTCAGGAATCCTCCTCCGCCTGTTCGCTCAGCAGTTCCCATTGTTCATACAAGTCCCCGAGCTTTTGGTCTACAGCTTCCCTCTTTGCTGTGAGTTCGCGCAGCCTGTCAGGGTCTGTACTGTTTTCCGGAAGGGACACTTCTTCATCAAGTCTCTCCCCTTCTTCTTCCAGACGGGCGATCTCTGCCTCACACTTTTTCAAATCGTTGGCGATCTTCCTGCGGCGGGCTTGTTCCTCCTTGCGCTTCTTCCAGTCATCTACACCGGCACCGGTGTTTGAAGAGGCAGCCTCCTCCGGTATAGGGAAAACGTCAGATACCCCCGCCTGTACCAGGTCACGGGAAAAGATCTCCGCGTCGGCGGATCCCGTCTCTGATCCGGAAAGATCTGTATCGCGGCGACCGGCCCCTGTTCCGGTCCTCTCCATGCCTGTTCTGCCGGAATGACCGCCTTCCTCTTTTTGCAGATCCGCAATCAGCCTATCGCCGACCTGGGCGGATTTCTCGACATAGAAATCATAATTGCCGATATACCTGTCCGGTATCGATTCACTGTTGTTTCCGGGATAATTGACCAGCACATGGCGGGTCAGTTCCATGATCCTGCTCGCGGTCCGGTTGATAAAATAGCGGTCGTGCGAGACGAAGAGGACAGTGCCCTCATAGGAGTTGAGGGCATTCTCCAATACTTCCCTGGAAACGATGTCCAGGTGGTTGGTGGGCTCGTCCAGGATCAGAAAATTCGCCTCGGACAGCATAAGCTTAGCCAGTGAAACACGGCCTTTTTCGCCTCCGGAAAGCTCTCCGATGAGTTTGAAGACGTCGTCCCCGGTGAAAAGGAAAGAGGCCAGAAGGTTGCGGACTTCTGTATTGGTCATGGTCGGAAAGGCGTAGGCGATCTCTTCGAACACGGTGTTCCTGTCGTCGAGGACATGCTGTTCCTGATCATAATAGCCTATGTGGACATTGGTCCCGAGGCGGATGTGTCCTGCGTCCTGAGCCAGCAGGCCGTTCAGGATCTTGAGGATCGTGGTCTTGCCGGTGCCGTTGTCTCCGATCAGGGCTACGTGTTCCCCGCGGCGGATATGAAATCCAAGCCCGCTGAAAAGCACATTGCTGCCGAAGGCCTTTCCCAGTCCGTCTACTGTGAGCACCTCCCTGCCGCTCCGGATACAGGGCGTGAGTTTCAGGTGCATATCATCCCGCAGGGTAAAGGGCTTTTCGACGACTTCCATTTTGCCCAGCATCTTCTCGCGGCTCTCCGCGCGCTTGATGGATTTTTCCCGATTGAACTGCCTGAGCTTTGCGATGACCTCCTCCTGGTGGCGGATCTGGGCCTGGTTGTTGAGCCAGGCCTTGCGCTGCTGGTCACGCAGAGCTTTCTTTTTTTCAGCGTAGGCAGTGTAATTTCCTGTAAAAAAGGTCGCGGCGGCATTCTCGATCTCAATGACTTTGGTGACCGTGCGGTCGAGAAAGTAGCGGTCATGGGAGACGATCAGGACAGTCCCGCGATAATTGGAAAGATAGTTTTCAAGCCAGCGGATACTGCCCAGATCCAGATGATTGGTGGGCTCGTCCAGCATGATCACGTCCGGTCTCTTCAGAAGAAGCCTGGCCAGGGCAACGCGAGTCTTCTGTCCGCCCGAGAGAGTGGAGATCTGTTTGTCAAATTCACTGTCCTCAAACCCCAGTCCGCGAAGAACACCGACGATCTCGCCCTTGTAAGCGTAACCGTCCATCATTTCAAAACGGTGAAGCAGACTGGTGTAGGACTCGATCAGTTCGTTGAGCGCATTGCCTTTGACACTTTCCATCTCTCTTTCATATCTGGAGAGCTGGTCCTCCATTTCGATGATCTCGCGCTTGGCCTCGAGGGCTTCACCATAGATCGTGTTGTTGGCGTCAAGTCCCTGGTCCTGAGCGAGATAGCCGAGCCTTGCCCCTGAAGAAAGCGTCACACTGCCGCTGTCTGCCTCCATTTCTCCCGCCATAATACGCAGAAGAGTGGTTTTTCCGGCCCCGTTAATTCCTACAATGGCAGCCCTGTCCCCCTTCTCCAGGTGAAATGTGATGTCAGACAATACTGTTTTATCTATAAATTCCTTTGTAATATGATGGCAGGCTATGATCATTTATCAATATCCTTTCAACTGTGAAAAAATTCAGCAATGTTCAGTTTAATCGGAATCCCCCGCACTGTCAATTGACAGTCAAAATCACTGCGCCCTGATCCGGGTTAAAGGCTGCAGTACAATACAGGCCCTCGATAGGGCGTGTATTGTAACAGTTAAATTGCCCTCTTCCTTACCGGAAGGCGTAATGTTCTGTTCCGGAAAGCACGCTATATTATTTCCCGCGCGAATTATTTTTACGAATAAATGTTTGCATCAGTATTTGACATGTAAATATTCTCACATTATAATGAACACGGGGTGCACAGTTGTTTGACAAGGCTTTCCTTTTGTACGGTATACAAAGCTCAGCTATGCAGATAAGAAAAATGAATCTTCTTTATTGACATCATACAGCTCTTTTCATTCTGTTTTTGCTGATGATACCATCCGGAAGGTTTCCGCGGTTCCTGCATAGTATCGTATTTCGCCATATTACACGACGGGTCATTCAGGGATAGGTCTGACCCTCTTCTTTTCAGTTACTGCCGCTTCTTTTCAAAGACAGCGGCTGCAACACCATGTGAACTGGCGGACTGCACAGATGTGTGAGACAAAAGAAGAGTCCTTTCATTTTGACATTCATAACACATGAGGTGCTTAGGTGGTAGATAAGGAGATTTCACAGGCGGTTATTTCAAGACTGCCAAGGTATTATCGGTATTTAAAAGAACTGAAAGATTCCGGAAAGGAGAGGATTTCTTCACAGGAGCTGAGCCGGATCATGAAGGTGACAGCTTCTCAGATCAGACAGGACTTTAATAATTTCGGTGGTTTCGGTCAGCAGGGATATGGCTATAATACCACTTATCTGTATGAAGAAATCGGAAAGATTCTGGGATTGGATCATCAGCACAATATGGTCCTGGTGGGCGCAGGCAATCTGGGGCAGGCTCTGGTAAGATATCTCAAATTCAAAAAGAGCGGGTTCAATTTTATTTGTGCTTTTGACATCAATCCCCAGCTGGTGGGGCAGACAGTCGGCGGTATCCCCATCCGTCCGATCGAACAGCTCCGTTCCTATGTCGATGAAAAAAATGTTGATATTGTCGTTCTCACCATTCCCAAGTCCGAAGCATACAATATCGCGCAATCCCTTACAGATACGAACATAAAGGCGATCTGGAATTTCGCTCACATTGATCTTGAGCTTCCCCCTCACATTCAGGTGGAAAGCGTACATCTTCAGGACAGTCTCATGCGTCTGTCCTACAACATTCACAAAAACGAGCCCTGATACCTGCGATGACAAGCTGTACTTCCCGAAGGCTGTACTTCCCATAGGCCGTACTGCCTGAAGGCTGTACTTTCCGAAACACACGAAGCCGCACGCGTCCCGTGCGCTCCGGGCTGTCAGACTGCGGTATCAGACCCCCGGCAACATTCCAAATGATTTTTGTGAGTTAAAAGACTGCCTTTTCGTTTTGCAAAAGAAAACAATATGATCTTTCGAAAAGGAGTCCGGAAACAATGCAATACGTACTGACCGGGTCCGAAATGGCCGCCTGTGACGCGCGCACTTCGGAAGTGATCGGGATCCCGTCTCTGGTCCTCATGGAGCGCGCGGCGCTCTCTGTGGCTGACGGAGCCGATGATTACCTGCAAAAAACCGGAAACGACCACGGACTGGTCCTGATTGCGGCGGGGCGCGGCAACAACGGCGCCGACGGGCTCGCCGCGGGAAGGATTCTGCTTGACCGCGGATATACTGTACAATTCCTCAGGCTGGCCGGAGATATTTCTCCGGGCAGCAGTTTTGCTGTTCAGGAAAGTATTCTGAGACAGTATGGGGCACCGGTCCGGGTGTTTTCCGACCAGATCATCAATGAATATTTTCCCGGCGGTCCCTGTGGCAGCAGGGCTGAGCGTCCCCTTCTGGTGATCGATGCCCTGTTCGGCACCGGCCTGTCGCGGGAGCTTACAGGGGACGCGGCAAAAGCCGTGCAGTTCATCAACCGGTGCAGGGAAACCTTCGGTTCCTACGTGATCGCGGTGGATATTCCCTCCGGCATCTCTTCTGACGACGGACGCGTAATGGGCTGTGCAGTATTATGTAACGAAACCAGAACTTTTGCGTTTTTAAAAAGGGGACATCTCATGTACCCCGGAGCAGCCTATACCGGTGTCTGTCATCTGGCACAGATCGGAATCACTTCGCGTTCTTTTGAAAAAATGCCCGGTATGTTCACTATGTCCGGGGAGAGAATGCGCGATCTGCTTCCGGAGAGAGATTCCTCGGGAAACAAGGGAACTTTCGGGAAGATCGTCATTGTCGCGGGACAGAGGAATATGTGCGGCGCAGCGCTTCTCGCGGGAAGCGCCTGCCTTTCCTCCGGAGCCGGAATGGTAAAGATCTTCACCCATGAAGCAAACCGGGTGATCATCCAGCAGAAGCTTCCCGAGGCCCTGCTTGAGACTTATTCAGACGAAGAATCCCCCCGGGAGACAGCTGACAGGCTGCGCGCTTCGCTCGACTGGGCGGACATAGCGGTTCTGGGTCCCGGTATGGGCACCGGAAAAGCCGCAGAGAACCTCCTTCGGACTGCACTGGACTATGGCGGATCTGTCCTGGACGGATTGGTTCTGGACGCGGACGCGCTCCGAATCCTGTCTGAAGAGCCTGAACTGCAGCAGATGCTCGCGGGCAGACGTGAGGTTCTTCCCTGCGTCCTGACTCCCCATCTGGCTGAATTCGCCGCTCTGGCCGGTCTGAGCGTGGGAGAGTGCGCCGGGGACCGGTCCGCAATTGTACAAAAAACCGCTGATTCTCTGCGCTGCGTGATCGCCTGCAAAGACGCCCGCACACTGGTGGCATATCCCGGATCCGGAGAAGGCGGTCAGGTGATTCAATACCTGAACTGCAGCGGAAACAGCGGTATGGCAACGGCCGGCAGCGGAGATGTGCTCACGGGCATGACCGCCGCCTTCCTGGCAGCCTTCCTCAAATCCAAAGATACCTGCAGGAAGGGAAAATGGAAATTCCTGTCCTCTTTGAGGCCGGGTTCTTCCCCCGGCTGTACAAAACCCGGCAGCATTCCCGGCTTTGAAAACAGTATTCCCGGATTTGAAAACTGCAGGAAAACCGGCTTTGAAGCCGCTGTGTGCGCGGTCTATCTCCACGGCATGGCCGGAGATCTCGCCCGCAGTCTGTACGGAGAACACGGCATGACCGCGCAGGATCTGGTGCATGCGCTCCGCACTCCCTCCTTCCGGGAGTAAGGCGCTTTGACTTTAATCATTTGTTTTTTTGAAAGCAGGTCATAACCACACTTATGAGCAACGAAAGAATCTGCGCAGAGATTGATCTCTCTGCCATCACATATAATCTGGAGAGCATGTATCAAAATCTCTCCCCCGGTACGGGGATGATTGCCGTGATCAAGACCGACGGATACGGACACGGTGCCGCGGCCATCGCTCAGGAAATCGAATCCCGTCCTTATCTGTGGGGCTTCGCGGTCGCCACTTTCGAGGAGGCGGAGGAATTGCGCCGGGCCGGGATCACCAAACCGGTCCTGATCCTGGGATATGTCTTTCCCTATTGTTACGAAAATCTTTCCCGGATGGAGATACGTCCTGCCTGTTTCAGATACGATATGCTCGAACAGCTGTCAGATGCCGGGAAAAAAGCAGGAAAGCCCGTCAGAATCCACATCACGGTGGACACAGGCATGAGCCGCATCGGCATCACACCGGACGAAGAAGGGTTCAGCTTTATCCGTCGCGCGCTGGAGCTCCAGAAAGAGGGCGGCATCGTGATCGAGGGCATCTTTACCCACTTTGCCACTGCGGATGAGGTCTCTCTCGAGAACACACAAAACCAGCTGGACCGGTTCACCTCTTTTTCGGACCGTATAGAAAAAGAACTCGGATACAGGATCCCGCTCCGGCATGCCTCCAACAGCGCCGGTCTCATCCGTATGAGAGATGCCAATCTGGATCTTGTCAGGGCAGGAATCACCCTCTACGGCCTGTGGCCCTCGGATGATGTTCCCCGCGACATTGTTCCGCTGAAGCCGGTCATGTCACTTCATTCTCATATAGTCTATATCAAGACAATCCCCGGCGGCACTCCCGTGAGCTACGGAGGCACCTATCAGACAGCCGGCCCGGAGAGACTCGCCACTGTCCCGGTCGGATACGGCGACGGTTATCCCAGGAGTCTTTCCAATAAAGGTTACGTTCTTATACACGGAAAGAAAGCTCCGATCCGCGGCAGGGTCTGCATGGATCAGATGATGGTGGATGTAACAGACATCCCTGAGGCGGCCGAGGGAGATCCCGTCACCCTGATCGGACACAACGGCGGACTCTGCATCACAATGGAAGAGCTGGGAGATCTCTCCGGCAGGTTCAATTATGAGCTCGCCTGTGATATTTCCCCCCGTGTTCCGCGTGTCTTCACAGGAGGGTGTCATTGACGCTTTCTGCGTCTGATGGTATAGTAGCTGAGAAAAGGAAGATGTTCCCTGAGAACTGTCCTTTTCCAGTGATATTTATAATGATATCGGTGATAACAGAAACCCGTACACGTATTGTACTGTATTTAAAGTGAGGAAAAATAATGTCAGGTCATTCTAAATTTGCAAATATCAAACATAAAAAAGAGAAAAATGACGCCGCCAAGGGCAAGATCTTTACGATCATAGGCAGAGAAATTGCAGTCGCTGTCAAAGAAGGCGGTCCCGATCCCTCCAACAACTACAAGCTTGCCAAAGTCATCGAGAAGGCAAAAGCCAACAACGTTCCCAATGACACGATCGAACGCGGTATCAAAAAGGCTGCCGGAGATGTGGGCAATGTCAATTACCAGTACAATACCTATGAGGGCTACGGTCCCAACGGAATCGCGGTCATCGTTGACACCCTGACTGACAACCAGAACCGCACGGCCGCAAATGTCCGCGCCGCTTTCTCCAAGGGCGGCGGAAACATCGGAACCCCCGGCTGTGTCTCCTTCATGTTCGACAAGCGCGGCCAGATCATCATTGACCGCGAAGAGTGCGACCTGAGCGCGGACGACCTCATGATGCTGGTCCTTGACGCGGGCGCAGAGGATCTGAAGGAAGAAGAGGACAGCTTTGAAGTGGTCACATCCGAAGACGATTTCGATGCCGTCAAGAAAGCGCTCGACGATGAGGGTATCGCGACAGTATCCGCTGAAGTGACTATGATCCCCCAGAACTATGTCACCCTGACTGACGAAAACGCGGTCAAACAGATCCGCCGCATTCTTGATATTCTCGAAGATGACGACGATGTTCAGGCCGTCTATCACAACTGGGACGAGGACGACGAGTAATCGTCCGCCTTCGGATCATCTTCCGGCTCTCCCTTTTTGAGAGTCAGACCCATGCACTTTTGAAATCAGAGGCAGCTTTGTGCCCAAGGCACATGGCTGCCCTATCTTCCTTGATAGGATCTTTTTTATAAACGGAGGTCACAGTCAGTGGTATGGCAGAACGAATCAACATGATTCCTTCCAATTCCCCGGATCCCGAACCCGGAAGATATCTTAAAAATCCCCTTCCGGTACCCAGGAGAAAGCCTCACATCCGCATGGAATTTGACCTTGCGGATGAATGGGATATCCCCGGGGACCAGGATCACTTTGATATCGAGATCTCTGAGGATGATGATTTTGACATCTGACTTCAGCCGTATTTTTGGGTCTTCTCATGCCTCTTTCAGGTATTGAAGCCCAAAGCTGCGGCATTTTTCAACTATATACACAGGGAGTTTCATGGCACAGAGTACAAAGACGAGGACGAAGAACACCGGTAAAAGTTCTTCCGGCAGGGCAGGTTCCGGAGGAACCGTGCGCTCCGGGAGCGGAACCCGGAAGTCTTCCTCCGCAGGTTCCGCAGGAAAGAGTTCTTCCGCAAAGGCCTCTTCGGCCGGCGCGAAACGCGCAAAGAACGGAGCATCTTCCAGGTCCTCATCCGGGCGTGGAAAAGGGACAAAAAATACTGTTGACCGCAGGGCGGAAGCCAGGAAGCAGGCGGTCCGAAACAGAGAGGCGAGAGAGCGTGAAGTCAGGGAAGACATCACGCTTGTTGTGCTGCTCATAATCATGTCTTTTCTCTTTCTTTCTCTTCTCAACTTCGGAGGAGGCGTCGGAAGAGTGCTGGGAGAAATAATGTTCGGCCTCTTCGGCATCGGAGCCTGGGGCGTGCCGTTTTATCTTTTTGCCGCCTGCTATTTTATGATCACCGGAAAAGGCGGACAGCGGATGCAGGTCCGTATGCTTGCCCTGCTGCTGATCCTTCTCATTGTTGAGACCGGCGGCCATCTATATCTGCATTCCACAGGAAAAAATCCTCTGGATCTTGTTTTCAGTGTGAAGAGTACTTTTAAATTATGCGCGGAACAGCGAATAGGCGGAGGAGTCATAGGCGGCGCGCTGGCATCTGTGCTCTATTACGCCTTCCGGCTGGTCGGAAGTGTGCTTCTGCTGATCGGTGCCGGAATCATCGCCCTCATCCTGCTTCTGCAGGTATCTCCCTCCTCGGCAATCCATGCCTGGCAGCGCAGACGGCAGGAGGATGACCGTCCCGGTTTCGCGCAGCGTCGCGCCATGTACCGGCAGCGCAGGCTGGAAGAGTGGGCAAGGGAGAGAGAAGACCAGATCGAGAGAGACACTGACCGTATTCTTCACCACCAGGAGCGGGAGCTGCAGCGCATGTCTCAAAGATCCGCACAGGCTGACGCATCCGAATCCCCTAAAAAGAACAGGCGGTCCGCCGCGGACATTTCTGTCGATCTCGAACACACCCGGCTGGACAGGGCCTCCGGAAGCGGTCAGAAGTCCCTTCCAGGAAAGGGCGGAAAAAACAGCAGAAGCAGAGGCGGACGAATCAGCCCGGCCCCTATGTCTTCCAGGGATGTACATGAAATCATAGTCCTGCCCGATGAAAATGAAGACGCTCTGACAATTCCTGCAAAGGCCCGGAAGGCTGCCGGCACATCTGTTTACACGGATGCAGGCAGGAGTTCACCGGATCCGGAGGGAACTCGTTTTATTCACTCAGTGCAGGACTATAAACCTTCTGACAGCCTGCACTATGATCGTATGCCGGTTTCAGGGGAAGGCTCTTCCGGAAGGGGCAGAGGAGATGCCGGCCGCCGGGACTCTTCTTACCCCGGCGAAACGGAACTGATCGCCCGGGCAGGCGGCTCCGCGGCCTCTCAGGCAGGAAGGGGGAACGGTCTGTATCCCGCTTCGGATCTTACAGATTCCGGAAGACGGGGAGCCGCTCCGGATGTCCACGCCATCCATGTCACAGAACCCGGCCAGGTGTCCGACGGCTCAAAGCTCCCGAAGCCTCAGACTCCCGGCGCACGGGGCAGCGGTTTCACATCTTTCTCCGAGACAGGTTTCAAGGGATCCGGTGTAGATGCAGCTTCTTCAGCTGCCGGCCCGGAGGCTTCTGTCCTCAATACAGCTTCGTCAGAGACCCTTTCAGAAGGATCCGGCGATAATATATCTGCCTCCGGGACCGGCCCCCAGGAATCCGGTGCAAATACGGCTTCCGCCGGGACCATCCCGCAGGAATCCGGCTTAAATGCGGCCTCTGCCGGGACCGGTTCCAGGGGATCGGGCGCAAATACAGCCTCCGCAGGGAAAGGTTCCATAGAATGGGGTGCAAATGCTGCTTCCGCCGGGGCCGGTTCCAGGGGATCGGGCGCAGATGCTTCTTTGCCGGGTCCGGATACCGGGCTGCCGGGAGCTTCCCCGGAGGAACTTGCAGACATCGCAATCCACAGAGATGACGGCAGGAATAAAACCCGGCTGTCCGGTGCCGCGCGCACCGCAAGACCTGTGAGCGCCGCTTATGTCCACCCTCCCTTCAGCCTTCTGGATCAGGGAACAGGAGGGCGCAGTCCGGAGACGGAGAGAGAGCTGCTGGAGACTGCAGGCAAGCTGCAGGACACTCTGCGCACTTTCGGTGTCCAGGTCACCATCACTGATATCAGCCAGGGACCTTCCGTCACCCGCTATGAACTCAAACCTGAACGCGGCGTCAAGGTCAGCAAGATCGTAAATCTCTCCGATGATATCAAGCTCCGCCTGGCCGCGACGGATATCAGAATCGAAGCTCCGATCCCCGGTAAATCCGCGATCGGAATCGAGGTTCCCAACAAATACGAGACGACTGTACATCTCCGTGAGCTCTTTGAGACCCGCGAGTTCAAAAACTTCAAAGGAAAGCTTCCTTTTGCGGTCGGCAAAGATATCGGAGGAAAGACGATCATCGCGGACATCGCCCGCATGCCCCATCTCCTGATCGCGGGAGCAACGGGTTCCGGCAAGTCCGTCTGTATCAACACGATCATACTCAGCATTCTCTACAGCACGTCCCCTGACGATGTGAAACTGCTGATGATCGATCCCAAGGTTGTAGAGCTCAGTGTCTACAAAAAAATCCCTCATCTGATCATTCCGGTGGTCACTGACGCCAGAAAGGCCTCCGCCGCCCTGAACTGGGCGGTCGCCGAAATGGAGAAGCGCTACAAGCTGTTCGCCGCGGCGGGCGTGAGGGATCTGAACGGCTTCAATTCCCTGGCAGCTTCCTACCGGGGAGAGGACGGCGAACCCCAGTACGATCCAATGCCCAGGCTCGTCATCATCGTCGATGAGCTGGCAGACCTGATGATGGTCGCAAAGAGCGATGTCGAGAGCGCGATCTGCCGCCTGGCCCAGCTGGCCCGCGCCGCAGGAATCCATCTGATCATCGCCACGCAGAGACCTTCCGTAGATGTCATCACCGGACTGATCAAGGCCAACATGCCCAGCAGGATCGCTTTCTCTGTATCCAGCCAGGTTGATTCCAGGACCATCCTCGACATGGCAGGCGCCGAGAAGCTGATCGGCAGAGGCGATATGCTGTTCTCGCCCCAGAATTACCAGAAACCCGCCCGGATCCAGGGCGCCTTCGTCTCGGATGGAGAAGTGAGCCGGGTCGTGGAGTATATCACTTCCCGCAATAAGGCGGAAGACCACAATGAAGATGTGAACCGTCAGATCGAAGACATTCAGGTCAACGGTGTTCCGGCAATGGGCTTCGAAGATATGAAATCGTCAGATTCCATGAGAGACGAGCATTTCGTTGAGGCCGGAAAATATATCATCGAGAAAAACAAGGCCTCCATCGGCCTGCTCCAGCGCGTGTTCAAGATCGGTTTCAACAGGGCGGCACGCATCATGGACCAGCTGGCCGAGGCAGGTGTTGTGAGCGAAGAGAGCAGCACCAGAGCCAGACAGGTCCTCATGACTCTGCCTGAGTTTGAGGCATTTCTGGAAAATGAAAACGGATAAAGCCGCTTTGAAAAAGGGGTATTAGCACTATCTGCGGTGACAGGATTTCTATTCTTCATCGCACAAGGCCCGTTACTTCAGCCATGGGATACGCGGGCAGAAAGGAAAACCCGCTTCTTCTTGGCCGCGATCCCTTGACGAAGAATAAACGCTCCGGCACACCAATGGTGTGCCGGATGCAGCATGCCATTGATTTTTTCTATTTTAAATTGATAAATAATCTGTCAAATAATATTGATTTTTCGGATTGAGTCTGTCACAATATGGTATTATTGTATACATGTTATCCGCGCGGATTTGCTCACGGCTTTCTAAGCAGCCGGAGCGTGGATCCGGAGTTCGTCTTTTCGGTTTTTGAGTGTTTTGCCGGATAGAAAGAACAGGGCCTATGTCAGTGAAACGGCACAAAGTCTGCCCGAATCTGCACAATCCCGCATCGTGAATATGATAGTATTTTTACAGAACTTCTTTATCGGAGTTTTGGATCGGAACCTGATATCTTCAAGATAAAAATGTATTCAGAGTAGGAGGAAAACATGTTCAGGATTCTTAAAAAGGAAAATCTTGCTCCGAACATCTTTCTGATGGACGTGGAGGCCCCCAGGATCGCAAAGAATGCGCTTCCCGGCCAGTTCCTGATCGTTCGTGTAGATGATGATGGAGAGAGAGTGCCGCTGACAATCTGTGATTATAATCCGGCAGACGGCACTGTACAGATTGTATTCCAGGTGGTCGGCGGAGAGACACAGAGAATGTCTCAGCTGAATGAAGGCGACAGTTTCCACGATATCGTAGGACCTCTTGGAAAACCTTCCGATCTCACAGAACTTCCTATCGAGGAACTTAAGAAAATGAAAATCTGCTTCATCGCAGGCGGTGTCGGAACTGCTCCTGTCTACTGCCAGCTGAAGTGGCTTCACAATAACGGCGTGACCGTCGACTGCATCCAGGGTGCCAAGACAAAGGACATCATCATCCTCGAAGATGAGATGCGCGCTGTCTCCAACCTGCATATCTGCACGGATGACGGTTCCTACGGCATCAACGGAAACGTCACGGTTGCCCTGCAGAAGCTCTATGACGAGGGCATGCGTTTTGACCGCGTTGTCGCCATCGGCCCCATGATCATGATGAAGTTCGTATGTCTTCTGACCAAAAAGCTGGGCATTGAGACCATCGTCAGCATGAACCCGATCATGGTCGACGGCACCGGTATGTGCGGCGCCTGCCGTCTGATGGTCGGCGACAAGGTGCAGTTTGCATGTGTGGACGGTCCCGAGTTTGACGGCCACCTCGTAGATTTCGATCAGGCTATGCAGCGTTCCCGCATGTATGCAACAGAAGAGGGACGTCTGTTCCTCCGCGCGAAGGAAGGCGACACCCACCACGGCGGCTGCGGAAACTGCGGCTGATCCATGGTTAAAGCATTGCGAAGCTTTATTCATACATGTTTGCGGGCAGCTGCCCATGGCACTGAGGTATGAATAAACGGCGAGCAAGCGCTCGTGAGAGCGGAGCCGCGTGTAGTTTATTCATATGTGTTTGTGAACAGAAGGTCATGGCACTAAAGTATGAATTACAGGAAAAGATTTCGAATCTACAAGGAAGGAAAAAGACTATGGCAGCAAATATGATGGTAAAAGTCCCGGTCCGAGAGCAGGATCCCAAGGTCCGTGCCACAAACTTCAAAGAAGTATGCCTGGGATATAATAAAGAAGAGGCAGAAGCCGAAGCGGCAAGATGCCTGAACTGCAAAAATCCGCGCTGTGTCCAGGGTTGCCCCGTTTCGATCGACATCCCCGGATTTATCCAGAAGGTCAAAGAAAGCGATGTGAAGGGCGCTTACGATGTGATCAGCCTTTCCTCCGCTCTTCCCGCTGTCTGCGGACGTGTATGTCCTCAGGAATCCCAGTGTGAAGGCGTCTGTGTGCGCGGCATAAAGGGCGAAGCCGTCTCCATCGGCAAGCTCGAGCGCTATGTCGCCGACACGGCCCGCGAGATGGGCATCAAGCCCTCCACCGACGCGGCTCCCAAGGGCAAAAAGGTCGCGATCATCGGTTCCGGCCCGTCCGGACTGACCTGCGCTGGCGATCTGGCCCGCATGGGTTACGATGTCACTATTTTCGAAGCCCTGCACAAAGCGGGCGGCGTTCTGGTCTATGGTATTCCCGAGTTCCGTCTTCCCAAGGACGCGGTTGTCGAGAAAGAGATCGAGAATGTCAAGGCGCTGGGTGTCAAGATCGAGACCGACTGTGTCATCGGCAAGTCCACCACTGTCGACGCCCTGATGAAGGAAGAGGGATTTGACGCCGTCTTTATCGGATCCGGCGCAGGTCTTCCCAAGTTCATGCACATCCCGGGCGAGCAGGCTATGGGCGTCTTCTCAGCCAATGAGTATCTGACCAGAAGCAATCTGATGAAGGCTTTCAGCGATGATTCCAGAACCCCGATCATGAAGCCCAAAAAGGCCGTCATCGTCGGCGGCGGCAACGTCGCTATGGACGCGGCGAGGACCGCTCTGCGTCTGGGCGCCGAGACCCACATCGTCTACCGCAGAAGCGAAGAGGAGCTCCCCGCAAGACGTGAAGAAGTCCTCCACGCCAAGGAAGAGGGAATCGTTTTCAACCTCCTGACCAATCCCGTTGAGATCCACGCGGATGAAAAGGGCTGGGTCAAGGGAATCACCTGCCTGCGTATGGAACTGGGCGAGCCCGATGCTTCCGGCAGACGCAGCCCTGTTGAGATCCCCGGTTCTGAGTTCTACATCGAATGCGATGCAGTCATCATGTCCCTGGGCACTTCCCCCAACCCTCTGATCGCTTCCACGACCGAAGGACTGGACATCAACCGCCGCAAGTGCATCATCGCAAATGAAGAGAACGGCCAGACCTCCAAGGAAGGCGTTTTCGCGGGCGGCGACGCCGTCACCGGCGCCGCGACTGTCATCCTGGCCATGGGCGCAGGCAAGGCGGCCGCGAAGGGAATCGACGAGTACCTGTCCGGGAAAAACTGAGATTCCCGATCATCTGCCTCGATCCCTGATCCACGGTCCGCCCTCCGCGCTCCGTAGATGATCAAAGCGCAGGTGAATTCTGTCCGTAAAGCTGTCCGGAGAATCATAAGAGAATCATGAGAGTCTCTGACAGATTCTCTGTACCGGATTTATGAAATTGATCCCCGCTGCGGCCCGCAGGGCTGCGGCGGGGCTTGTTCTGTTCTGAAAGATTTCCCTTGCATGCCGGTCTCAGTTTTACTATTATAGGGAACAGTAATTATTTTGTTTCACTGCGGGTAACAGCCCGTGTTATTGAAACAGCCCCGCAGGACCCGGGACCGGGCCTTCATCATTCACTTATGACAGCCTGCATCAGGGTCAGCAGTCTGTGAGAGGAGCTATATGGAAAAAGAACTGGATTTCAGTGCTGAAATCCAAAGAGATATTTTCGGAATGCAGGATTCCTACGTACGCAAAATTGAAAAGGAGCTTCAGGTCAGCATCGTTTCCCGCAACGGTTCGATGAAAGTGATCGGAGAAGAAGAGAACGTCGAGGCAGCCGTCGTCCTTCTGGAGGATATGGCAGGTTTGTCCAGACACGGCTCAGCCGTCACCTCGCAGCAGGTGGATTACGCCCTGGAAATGAAAAATGAAGCAGAGCCCGGAATGCTGCAGAAGATGGACAGCGATATCATCTGCCACACAGTGAGCGGCAAGCCGGTAAGGCCCAAAACAGTCGGCCAGCAGCGTTATATCAACGCGATCCGCGACAATCTGATCGTCTTCGCAAACGGTCCCGCAGGAACAGGAAAAACTTTCCTGGCCATGGCTATGGCGATCACTGCTTTTATGAACGGAGAGGTGGAGCGGATTATTCTGACCCGCCCCGCGATTGAAGCGGGAGAAAAGCTGGGGTTTCTTCCCGGAGATCTTCAGAGCAAGGTGGATCCCTACCTGCGCCCTCTTTATGACGCCCTGTATCAGATCATGGGAGCTGAGAAGTTCCAGGCCAACATGGAGAAAGGCCTGATCGAAGTCGCGCCTCTCGCTTATATGAGGGGACGTACTCTGGACAACGCCTACATCATCCTGGACGAGGCTCAGAATACGACGCCAGAACAGATGAAAATGTTCCTGACCCGTTTCGGTTTCGGATCTCACGCCGTGATCACGGGAGATGCCTCCCAGAAAGATCTTGCCCCCGACAAACGCTCCGGTCTGGATATTGCCATGACAGTCCTCAAGCATGTCGACGGCATCCGCTTTATCGAACTGGATGCCCGCGATGTCGTCCGGCATCCGCTCGTTCAGAAAATCGTCAAGGCCTATGAGGATTATGAACTCGCGGCTGCCCGCAGAAACAGAGAACGCCAGGAACGCTTCGCCGGATCCAATTCCTCCGACGGAGAGGGCAGGGAGAACAGGCGTAGTCCCAGATCCGGTTTCTCGGACGGAGACGGCAGAGAAAACAGGAGGGGTTCAAGATCCGAGACCCGCGGAGAGCGCAACGACAGAAACAGATGGAGACAGTAAGAGCAGCACAAATGTGTGTTTGTGAAAGCAGGCCGTGACCACAATGATGAAATATACACTGGAAGCCGAGATACTCTGTCAGGGACCCGGCGAAAAAAAATTTGATTTTGATGCCCCCGGGATTGCCGGCAGAGTCTGTGAGGCTGTGCTCAGGTCCGAGGGATGTCCGTACGATGCGGAGGTCTTTCTGCTGGTCACAACCCCCGAAGAGGTTCATCAAATGAATCTGGACTTCCGCGGAATAGACAGCACCACCGATGTCCTCTCATTTCCCGCGGTGCCTTTTGAAGAGGAGAGCGATTTTTCAGCCGTGACTGCCAATGAGTCCGATTATCTGGATCCCGACACAGGCGCGCTTCAGCTGGGTGACATCGTGATCAATGCCTTCCGGGTCTGGGAACAGGCAGAGGAATACGGGCACAGTGCCCGCCGCGAATTCGCTTTTCTGGTCGCTCACAGCATGCTTCATCTATGCGGTTACGACCATATGACACCGGAAGAAGCCCGGCGGATGGAGGCCAGGCAGGAAGCCGTCCTTCTGGAACTCGGAATCCCCAGAGAGTGATCCCGATAAAGAGGATTGAGCGCGGCTGAATCTGCAGAGCGGTCCTGCTCAGCCGGCCGGACCCGATCGATCCCTGATACTTGTTCACCTCGTCTCCCTGGTCAATGATCGGAATATTGATCAGAATATAAAAAAAATGGAAAGAGAATCCGGACAGATTGCCGTCATTGGCGGTGGTGCATCGGGCTGTCTGGCGGCTATAGCGGCCGCACGGGCCGGATGCACTGTGTTTTTATTGGAAAAAAATGAGAAGCTGGGCAGGAAGCTGTACGCAACCGGAAACGGAAGATGCAATCTCACTAATCTATATATGGATGAGAGCTGTTATCACTGTGTGTCCCCTGACGTCTCCTCCCGCCGGGTTCCGGACATGATCAAACCTTTTTCAGTGGAGGACCTGATCCGTTTTTTCGGCGGGCTGGGGGTTCCGGTCCACGACCGGGACGGATACGTCTACCCGCGCACCGATCAGGCCGAGACAGTCGTACGGGCTCTTGAAAAAGCCATTCGGAATCTCGGGATCCACGTGATGACCGGAACTGAGGTCCGCGAAATCAGAAAGGTCGAAGGAACTGCCGGCCGCAGAAGATTCACAGTTATATATGAGGATATTGCTTTGTCCGCGCAGAAGCCGGCGGATAAAAAAGCTTCCGACGTCAGGAAACGGAAACAGAAGACCGGGAATTTAAAGGCCGGCACTGCAAAGGAACGAGTCGGCAGGGTCAACGACAGACTTCCGGCTCCTGCCGGGACGGCAGTCTCCCCTGCTTTGCTTGAGTGTGATGCTGTTATACTCTGCACGGGAGGCCTTGCAGGCCCCTCCTTCGGGTGCAGCGGTGACGGCTACCGGCTTGCCCGGGCCTTTTCCCATGGCGTGACTTCCCTTTTTCCCTCTCTCACACAACTGGTGTGCGACTGCCCCTGGCTCAAACGCGCCGCGGGAGTCAGATGCCATGCATCCGTCTGCCTTACAGACAGGGGCGGACAGGTTATACCCGGGACATTGGAGGACGGGGAAGTGCAGATGACCGATTACGGTGTTTCGGGAATTCCCGTTTTTCAGATCAGCGGAAGAGCCGCCCAGTATCTGACCGCAAAAGAGAAGATCCGGGTCCGCATCGATTTCCTGCCGGAATTCAGGGACCGGGAGTTTGAAAAAGAAATCTCTTGGAGAATGGGAGAGAGCAGAGACCAGATGCTCTCTGACTTTCTACTGGGACTTGCCAACAGAAAGGTGATCGATCTTCTTCTGGCTTCGGAAGGCCTGCAGGCGGAGATGAAAGCGCGCAGGCTGTCCGACGCGGATCTGACAGGGCTGCTCAGAAAACTTCGTGCCTTTGACCTTGACGTCACAGATGTGCGCTCTTTTGAAAATGCCCAGGTCACCTGCGGCGGTATTCCGCTGGCAGAGATCAACAGCAGGTTTGAATCTGTCCTCTGCCCCGGACTGTATCTGGCAGGCGAGCTTCTGGATGTGGACGGACGCTGTGGAGGCTATAATCTGCAGTGGGCCATGTCCTCAGGCTATCAGGCGGGACAGGCCGCCGCTTCATCTGCCTGCTGAATTTGAATGTTTTTTCCCTATGCTTTCATTGATGCATGATTTTGTCATTGCGGCAGCTTTCTTTGCCCGCCGCTTTCGTTGATATACGATTAAAGCGCGCATTGCCCCCGCGCCGGCGGCATTCAGGAAATGCTTTCATATAAAATG
>JAUNEM010000001.1:2865-22058 GCA_030525515.1 Eubacteriales bacterium | reverse complement strand
ATTTTTAGAATGGATTTTTAATCTATGATCAGAATCTCACAGCTCAAGCTCCCCTGCGGGCATTCCGAAGGAGCTCTCGAAGAAAAAATCAGAAAAACCCTGCGCACGGGAAGCCGGAATCTGAGCTTCACAATTGTCAGGCATTCCATAGATGCCCGCAAAAAGCCCCTGCTGCTGGATATTTTTACTGTGGACGTAGACACAGGAATGAAGCCGGCAGAAGAGCAGTCACTGATCAGGCGGCTCAAAAATAAAAACATTGCCTCCTCCCCGGTCTCTGTCTATCGTTTTCCCGACAGCGGCAGCGAAATTCTCAGCCACCGTCCGGTGATCATCGGGGCAGGCCCCGCCGGCCTCTTCTGCGCTCTTTTTCTCTCGGAACACGGGTACAGACCAATCGTGATCGAGCGGGGAAGTAAGATGGAAGAGCGGACCGCCGACGTCCTCAGATACTGGGAGACGGGCGTGCAGAATCCCCTCTCAAACGTACAGTTCGGAGAAGGCGGCGCAGGCACGTTTTCAGACGGCAAGCTGAACACTCAGATCAATGATAAAACAGGCAGGTCGAATGAGGTGCTCCGCATTTTTGCCCGGAACGGGGCCCCGGAATCCATTCTCTATGAGAGTAAGCCCCATATCGGCACAGACCGTCTGCGGGAGGTCATTCCCCGCATCCGAAGGAAAATCGAAGCGGCCGGCGGCCAGGTCCGTTTCAACACTGTCTGCACAGGATTTGTCTTCGACCATGCAAAACCTGAAGCAGCTGGCCCGGCAGGAGCAGCAGGCGCTTCAGATCTCCCGGGATCAGACCAAGTCCGCAGGCTGAAGGGCATTTATATTCAAAAGTCCGGGGATAAGGCAGGCGATCCTGTTTTTCTCCCCGCGGACGCCGTTGTTCTGGCAATCGGTCACAGCGCCCGCGACACTATGGAAGAGATTTTCCGGGAAGGAATTCCCATGGAGCAAAAACAGTTCGCTGTGGGCTTCCGCGTGGCGCATCCTCAGAGTGTGATCGATGAGAGCCAATACGGAATTTCCGACCCCTCCCGGATCGCCGCCCTGGGGCTCTCAGCCTCTCCCTACAAGGTGACAGCCCGCGCTTCCTCGGGACGAGGGGTCTACTCTTTCTGCATGTGTCCCGGGGGCTATATTGTCAATGCCTCCTCGGAAGAAGGCCACGTCTGCGTCAATGGAATGAGCGACGAAAAACGTGACAGCGGATGGGCCAACAGCGCGATTGTGATCACAGTCGGGCAGGAGGAGTTCGGTTCGTCCGATGTGCTGGCGGGAATGAGGTTCCAGCGCTCTCTTGAAAAAAAGGCTTTTCTGATGGGAAAGGGTGCTGTTCCGGTCCAGACTTATACAGGATTCCGGGAGGGCTTCAGGGCTCTTTCCCGGGCCGGGGAGATGAGTGCACCGGATCTTCAGAACGATCCGGCGGATGGTCTTTCCGACAGTTTTTCAGAAAATCCTTCTCACAATATTTTGGACAGTCCTCGTGACAGTTTTTCTGCCCCCTGGGCAAAAGGCAGCTGTGTAAACGCTCCCCTGCACACCCTGCTTCCGGAGGATCTCACCTCCGACTTTATCGAGGGAATGGAACAGTTCGGCAGGAAAATACATGGATTCGACGGTCCGCAGGCCATTGTCGCCGGCATTGAGAGCCGGACTTCCTCGCCTGTGAGGATCACCCGGGGAAGCACCCTGGAATCAACCGGGGCTGCCGGACTTTATCCCTGCGGCGAAGGTGCCGGTTACGCAGGCGGCATCATGTCGGCCGCCATGGACGGCATGCGCGTCGCGGAGGCGATTGCCTCCAGATTCGCGCCTGTCCCGCAATAATCCGCAGCCGGAGCCATCAGAACGGCAGATTACCGATGGCCGTGGCATCAGGAAGGCAGATCACCGATGGCAGGAACCATCAGAACGGCAGGTCAGAAGAGGCCGGAAGCGGCCGGACCTGCTTCCCCGGTGCGGGGAGCCGCAAATACAGAAAAAGCTAGAGAAAGCTATAGAAAGAGAGGCTTTGCATTTACCATGGAAACAAATCAGTCTGTCAACAGTAGGATGGATTCCGATCTGGAAGTCCTCGAAATGGATCTGAGCAAAAAGAATTCCTCAGACCGGAAATCTGATCTCATGACGTCAGGCGGGCAAAAGTCAGTGGAAACGGAATCCGGTGACCCCTCCACAGAAAATATGATTTATCGCGCGAAACTGCGCGACCGCAAAAGGATCGTGGTCAAAGTCGGCTCTTCCTCCCTTCTTCATTCTTCAACCGGACGGCTTGATTACCACAAGATCGACGTCCTGGTGCGTGAGCTGAGCGACCTCAAGAACCGGGGCAAAGATGTCATTCTGGTCAGCTCCGGCGCCACCGCTGTCGGACGGGAAGTCATCCGCCGGACCCACGCGGGAACTACCCTGGCCGAAGACAGCCCGATCACAGTCAAACAGGCATGTTCCGCAGTCGGACAGGCCCGTCTGATGATGACTTACCAGCGCTTTTTTACTGATTACAATCAGATCTCCGGTCAGGTCCTTATGACCAAAAACACGATCGGGGATCCCTTAAGCAAATACAATCTCTGCAATACCTTCAACGAACTGCTCAAGTTCGACGTGATTCCGATCGTCAACGAAAACGACTCCGTCGCCACTTATGAATACTCGGTGGGTGACAACGACAACCTTTCCGCCATGGTCGCTTCTCTCATGAATGCGGATCTGCTCATCCTTTTGTCCGATGTCGACGGCCTGTACACCGATGACCCCAGGGTAAACCCGGACGCGACATTCATCGAGTACGTGCCCAGGCTGGACGAGAACCTGATGAAGATGGCCAAAGGCACGACCGGCAGCAGCTCCGGCACAGGCGGAATGAGCACCAAGCTTCAGGCTGCCATGATCGCGACACAGAGCGGCTGCGACATGGTGATCGTCAACAGCAGACACATGAAGGTGATCCACGAAGTGGTTCAGGGGCGCAATCACGGAACTCTTTTCCGCGCAAATCTCAATCCTGATTTCGACCTGCAGGACCATCTGGAGTCTATGGAGTGACCTTCCTGTGAGCGGCGTACCCGGTATAAACTTGATACTGTTTTTTGATGACAGTTATACCATTTGTGCCCGTTTTGTGATAAAGTATAAGCAGGATTTTCTGACCGGCACTGGACGTGTGATATTTTTTCACATCGCACATCGGATGCCGCGGTTTGTTTTGCATAAGCCGAATGGCTGCGGAAAGGGCGTGCTAAATGACTGAGTATAAGGAAAAAAAACTTGACCTCTCCAGATACGGGTACGTGCCGGGTGACAAATTCGTCGCCTATGTCTCTTCCTACACAAGAGCCGGCAAGAAGAAAGTCGGAATCCGCGTGTACGATGTCGATGTCGAGAAGGGGACACTCAGCGAGAAGAGTGAGATTTCCATCACCAACTCCTCCTATGTGACAATCTCCCACAACGGGAAATTCCTGTATTCCATCACCGATTTCGGCGTGGAATCGTTCAGGATCGTCAGTGGCGGCAATCTGGAAAAACTGAACCGCGCCTCCATCAACGGCATGCGCGGCTCTCATCTGTCGACGGATTACACAGATCATTACCTCTTCGTCTGCAGCTACCATGACGGCAAGATCACCGTTCTGCGCATCAATGAAGACGGCAGTGTGGGCGAGATCACCGACGAACTGTTCCTGAAGGGTCTGGGAAGCATTGCGGAACGCAACTTCCGTCCCCATGTACAGTGCGTCAAGATGACCAGGGACAACAAATATCTCTGCGCCGCGGATCTGGGAATGGACCACGTCAATGTATATTCCTTCAATCCGATCACCGGCAAGATCCGACAGTGCGCGGTCCTGCACTCCGAGATGGAGTCGGCTCCCAGACATCTGAAGTTTTCCAACGACGGGCATTTCCTCTATGTTGTCCATGAGCTCAAAAACCTGATCGACGTCTACTTCTATCAGGAGGTCAACGGAGTTCCCGAATTCGAGAAGATCCAGACCGTTCCCACGCTCAATGACTACCACGCCACAGGATCCGCCGCCAGCGCCCTCAATTTCTCATCGGATTTCAAGTATCTGATCAGTTCCAACGCAGGAGACAACTCTGTTGTTATCTTCAGCATTGATCCGGACAACGGATACCTCCACAAGGTACTCTGCCTCCCGATCAGCGGTGAATATCCCAAGGATGCCGCGCTGTTCCCTGATGACAAGCATCTGGTCAGCCTTAACCACGAATCCGATACTATGACATTCTTCTCCGTTGATATGGAGAAAAAGACAATCATCATGTCCGCCAAGGAAATCAGCGTGGACAAGCCGAACTGCATCATCTTCCACAAACTGCTTCCTGAACAGCTCTGAGGCATTTCCGGAGCGGATCTGCTCTCAGCCATACCATCGCCATACCATCATAGAAGCGGGCGAAGAGACACGCATGTTCAGAGGATGACAAGCATCTGCAGGAGGGATCCGGTCACGAGGTCCCTCCTGTTTTTATTCTTCATCGCGCAAGACTCGCCTGCCAGTCTTGAATAGGACACGGCCGTACAGCGTATTTTCCGCCTTGCGGCGGAATCTGCAGTACCAGCCCTTCTTTAACTAAAACCAAACCGGGAGAATCATATTATGTATGAACTTTTAAAACAGGAAGGACGTGCCAAGAGGGCCCGCCTTACCACCGTCCACGGCACCATCGAGACACCCGTCTTCATGAATGTCGCCACAGCCGGAGCCATCAAAGGCGGTCTTTCCTCCGATGACCTTAGGACCATCCGGACCCAGGTTGCACTCTGCAACACTTATCATCTGCATGTGCGCCCCGGCGACACTCTCGTACATAAGATGGGAGGCCTTCATCATTTCATGAAATGGGACAGGCCGATTCTCACCGATTCAGGCGGATTCCAGGTCTTTTCTCTGGCGGACCTGCGCAGCATCAAGGAAGAGGGCGTAACCTTCCGCTGCCACATTGACGGCCACAAGATCTTCATGGGTCCTGAGGAGAGCATGCAGATCCAGTCCCACCTGGGTTCAACGATCGCCATGGCTTTCGATGAATGTCCTCCCGCTCTGGCGGAACGCGATTACGTCACCAGATCAGTGGACAGGACCACCCGCTGGCTGGAGCGCTGTAAAACAGAAATGAGGCGTCTGAACACTCTCGAAGACACTGTGAATAAGGACCAGCTCCTCTTCGGAATCAATCAGGGCGCTGTCTACAACGATATCCGTATGGATCATGCGGACAGAATCTCGGAAATGGATCTGGACGGTTACGCGGTCGGAGGTCTGGCGGTGGGAGAGACCCACGAGCAGATGTACGATGTTCTGGACCACACGGTTCCACGCCTGCCGGTCGACAAGCCCACCTATCTGATGGGTGTCGGCACTCCCGAGAATATCCTGGAGAGTGTGGACCGCGGGATTGATTTCTTTGACTGTGTCTATCCCAGCCGCAACGGCCGCCACGGCAATCTGTACACGAAGCACGGCACTCTCCATATCAAGAGCGCCCGCTATGCAGAGGACGACCGGCCCATCGAAGAAGGCTGCGGCTGCCCGGTCTGCAGAGGCGGTTATTCCAGGGCCTATCTCCGCCACCTCTACAAGGCTCAGGAAATGCTGGGCATGCGGATGGGAGTTCTGCACAATCTCTACTATTACAATCATCTGATGGAACAGATCCGCAGCGCCCTGGACCGGGGAGAGTTCGCTGCATTCAAAAAGGCCGCGATCGATCAGATGCATGAGGGAGAGAGCTGAGCCGCATAAGTGCGTATACAATAATCCGATTCTGACAAAGCGATTCTGACAAACCTATGTTCCGCTAATAAAACAGTTGTAAAAACATGCAAGTTTGTTGTATGATATAGAACAATGACGAAAAAATAAGCCGTCAGGAATTTTATTATTCATTAATGGAGGAATTTTGAACATGAGTGGTATGATGCTGTCTTCTGCCGGAATGGGAATTGGAACGATCGTTTACATCGCTGTTATTTTCGGCGCAATGTATTTCTTGATGATCCGTCCCCAGAAAAAGCAGGAAAAGGAAAAGGCTGCGATGCTGGCAACCCTCGCTGTCGGAGATACAGTTCTTACGACTTCCGGTTTCTACGGAGTTGTTATTGATATCAACGGAGACACAGTGATCGTAGAGTTCGGTTACAACAAGAACTGCCGTATTCCCATGCAGCGTGCTGCAATCATCCAGCTCGAAAAGCCGGAAGACGCGGAAGAAAAGAGCGAATAATAATGCCGATGCATTATTTTTCACTCCGGATGTTTTTGCCGCGAAGCGTCGCAAACATCCTGTGATTCTTCACCGCTTTCGCGCAGGCGAAAACGCTTCAGAGTGCCGCTCTTGTGAGCGGCATGGTCTGAAAGAGTGAATAATAATTCCGCTCAGCCGGGCGGCATAGCCGGAAAGCGTGGATCCTGTTCACTTCCCGGCTCATGAATACTCCTGTCAGGCGGCAAACAGGGCCATTCAGCAGACAGGAACTCTGAAAAGAGAGCGCTACATATTGCGCCTGTGCACTCAGGCGCAGCGGCGTGCAGGCATGCGGGAAACAGCGTGCCTGCACTTTAGTATTTTACAGCGTTGAACTCATAAGCACATTTTTATACAAGATAATGTGATGCCTTCTGAAAGTGAGGAAGACTTATGGAAATGAAAATCGGCGTGATCAGAGGCGACGGAATAGGTCCCGAGATCGTTGCTCAGGCGCAGAAGGTGCTTGACAAGGTGTGTTCTGTATACGGACACAGGATTACTTACACGGATATACTCATGGGCGGATGCTCGATCGACGCCTGCGGCGTACCGCTGACGGATGAAGCGATCGAAACCGCGAAGAAATGTGACGCTGTTCTCATGGGTTCCATCGGAGGAGACGCTGCCACATCGCCCTGGTATAAGCTGGCACCGGAGCTTCGTCCCGAAGCCGGGCTTCTCAAGCTCAGAAAGACCCTGGGGCTCTATGCAAACCTCCGCCCCGCATATCTCTACAAAGAGCTGGCGGACTCCTGCCCGCTGGCAGCCAAAGACGGCGGCCGCACTTTCGACCTCATCATCGTGCGCGAGCTGACCGGCGGTCTGTATTTCGGTGAGCGGCACACAGAAGTCATCGGCGGTGTTATGACTGCTGTCGACACTCTGAAATATGACGAAAACGAGATCCGCCGCATCGCGAAGACCGCCTTTGACATCGCCATGAAGCGCAGGAAGAAGGTCATGAGCGTGGACAAGGCAAATGTCCTCGACACCTCCCGCCTGTGGAGAAAAGTCGTCGCGGAAGTCGCCAAAGACTATCCGGAAGTCAGCCTTTCCAATATGTATGTCGACAACTGCGCCATGCAGCTGGTGCTGGAGCCCGAGCAGTTTGACGTCATTGTGACCGAGAATATGTTCGGAGACATTCTTTCAGACGAGGCCAGCATGATCACGGGATCGATCGGGATGCTTTCCAGTGCCTCCCTGAACGAGACGAGCTTCGGTCTCTATGAGCCCAGCCACGGCAGCGCTCCCGATATTGCCGGAAAGAATATTGCCAATCCGATCGCTACAGTTCTTTCCGCAGCCATGATGCTCCGCTATACCTTCGGTCTTCAGAAAGAAGCACTGGCTATCGAGGACGCCGTAAAGCGCACGATCGCGGACGGCTACCGCAGTGTGGACCTCATGCCCCGCGGAGAAGAGGCATCGTCTCTCATCGTGCAGAAATGCGACGAAATGGGAGACAGGATCTGCGAGAGAATCTGACGGGACAATTCCACGGATATTCAGTTTTTCATTCCCGCAGAGATCCTGCAGTTATACCGCGTTGATCCTGCAAGGATCCTGCCGTAATCCCGCAGCGGTCCCGCAGTGATCACCTGCGTTCCCAAGGTTCAGAATCAGTGTGGCCATCCATGCTGACTAATCGTTTTTATACCACTTGTCCGTGCCGGAGCGTCGCGGACAAGTCCTGAGGCAGAAGAATCAAAGCCCTGCCCGCCCGGCAGGGAGAGAACCGCACCCGGTCCACAGGCTTTATTCTTCCGGTATACGCTCCGGATTGGAGATTTTTTATGAAGAGTGATTCTGTCAAAAAAGGTGTCTCAACTGCCCCCCACCGCAGTCTTTTCAACGCCCTCGGTTACACTGAGGAGGAGAGAAGACGCCCGATGATCGGTATCGTATGTTCCTATAACGAGATCGTCCCCGGACACATGAACCTTGACAAAATTGCCGAGGCAGTCAAAATGGGCGTCGCCATGGCAGGCGGAATGCCCGTCATGTTCCCCGCAATCGCTGTCTGCGACGGTATCGCCATGGGTCATATCGGCATGAAATATTCCCTTGTCACACGCGATCTGATCGCGGACTCCACAGAATGTATGGCCAAGGCACACGGTTTTGACGGTCTGGTCATGATCCCCAACTGCGACAAGAACGTCCCCGGTCTCCTGATGGCGGCTGCCAGAGTCAATGTTCCCACCATCTTTGTATCCGGCGGTCCCATGCTTGCCGGCCACATCGACGGCAGAAAGCGCAGCCTTTCCTCTATGTTCGAGGCTGTCGGCTCTGTTGCCGCCGGCACCATGACCGAAGAAAAGCTGCATGAATATGAGGAGAAGGTCTGCCCTACCTGCGGCTCCTGCTCCGGTATGTATACAGCCAACTCCATGAACTGCCTGACCGAGGCGATCGGTATGGGTCTGCAGGGCAACGGCACCATCCCTGCCGTCTACTCCGCCCGCATCCGTCTGGCCAAGCACGCCGGCATGAAGATCATGGAGCTCGTTGAAAAAGACATCCGTCCCAGAGACATCATGACAAAAGAAGCCTTCATGAACGCGCTCACCATGGACATGGCGCTCGGATGCTCCACCAATACCATGCTCCATCTTCCCGCAATCGCCCGCGAGGCAGGAATCGAGATCAATATGGAGATCGCCAACGAGGTCTCCGACAGGACTCCCAACCTCTGCCATCTGGCTCCTGCAGGCCCCACCTATATGGAGGATCTGAACGAGGCAGGCGGCATTTACGCTGTCATGAACGAGCTGGACAAGAAGGGCCTTCTGAATCTTGATCTGATCACCGTCTCCGGCAAAACCATGCGGGAGAACATCCGGGGCTGTGTCAACACGAATCCCGAGGTCATCCGTCCCATCGAGAATCCCTACATGGCCAACGGCGGCATCGCTGTCCTCAAGGGCAACCTTGCTCCCGATACAGGTATTGTCAAGCGCAGCGCCGTCCTTCCCGAGATGATGGTCCACGAAGGCCCCGCCCGCGTCTTTGACTGTGAAGAGGATGCTATCGCTGCCATCACCGGCGGCAAGATCAAAGAAGGCGACGTCGTCGTGATCCGCTACGAGGGACCCAAGGGCGGCCCCGGTATGCGCGAGATGCTCAATCCCACCTCCGCGATCGCGGGCATGGGACTGGATTCCACCGTCGCGCTCATCACAGACGGCCGCTTCTCCGGCGCGTCCAGAGGAGCCTCCATCGGTCATGTCTCCCCTGAGGCAGCTGTCGGCGGCCCGATCGCCCTCGTCGAGGAAGGCGATATCATCTCCATCGACATCCCGGCCAATAAACTGGAAATGAAGGTCAGCGATGAGGAGCTTGCTGCCCGCAGAGCAAAATGGCAGCCCCGCGAGCCCCGCGTGACAGACGGCTATCTGCACAGATACGCGTCCCTGGTCACCAGCGGAAACCGCGGCGCAGTGCTGGAGCTTCCCCGCTGAGCATTTACTGTAAATTGCCATGGCAGCACAGCTGCCTTCACCAGGCATAAAAGCTCTGCGGATCGCCGGAGCTTTTAAAGCATAGTCTTTCAGAGCAGAGATGTCTGTGCCGGAGTAGATATTTTCTCCGGCAGCAGGCTCACTGGAAAGGAGTTTCCCTTGAAATTAACCGGTGCGGATATCATCGTTGAGTGCCTGCTTGAACAGGGTGTTGACACAGTGTTCGGCTATCCCGGCGGTGCGATCCTGAATGTATATGACGCTCTTTACAAAAACAGAAACAAAATCCATCATTATCTGACATCCCACGAGCAGGGCGCTTCCCACGCCGCCGACGGATACGCCAGGGCGACCGGAAAGGTCGGCGTCTGCATGGCGACCAGCGGCCCCGGAGCCACCAACCTGGTGACCGGAATCGCAACCGCCTATATGGACAGTGTTCCGATCGTTGCCATCACCTGCAACGTGACTCTTCCTCTGCTGGGCAAGGATTCCTTCCAGGAGGTCGATATCAACGGAATCGCCATGCCTGTCACCAAGCACAGCTGGATCGTCAAGGATGTTCATGACCTGGCGGACACCATCCGGCATGCTTTCGCGATCGCCAGGACAGGACGTCCCGGCCCGGTCCTGGTCGATGTCCCCAAGGATGTGACCGGAACCGAATGCGAATATGAGCCGGTCGTTCCCGACCGCTTTCTTCCCGTCCAGGAACACAAAATCAAAGATTCTGAGATCGATTATGCCATAAGCATGATCAAGGCATCTAAAAAGCCCTATATCCTGGTGGGCGGCGGTTCTGTGATTTCCGGCTGTTCTCTGGAACTGCGGGAATTTGTGGACAAGGTGGACGCTCCTGTATGCGACACCCTCATGGGCAAAGGCGCTTTCGACGGACATGACCCGCGTTATACCGGCATGCTCGGCATGCACGGGACCAAAGCCTCCAACCTGGGAGTGAGCCGCTGCGATCTTCTGATCGTTCTGGGCGCCCGTTTCTCCGACAGAGTCATCGGCAACGCGAAAACTTTTGCCTCCGGCGCCAAAATTCTCCATATTGATATAGATCCGGCTGAGATCAACAAGAACATCAAGGTCGACTTTTCGATCATCGGAGATCTCAAAAAGGTACTCTGGCTGCTCAATGGCAAGCTGGACCAGCAGAGACACACCGACTGGCTCCGTTATACGCAGCAGCTCTGTGATTCTTATCCGCTCAACTACAACAAGACAAGGCTCACATGCCCCCGCATCATCGAGAAGCTCGATGAGCTGACCTGCGGAAACGCCATCATCACGACCGATGTCGGCCAGCACCAGATGTGGGCTGCCCAGTACTATACTTTTTCCAGGCCCCGCACCCTGATCTCCTCGGGCGGACTGGGTACCATGGGATACGGAATCGGTGCTGCCATCGGCGCTAAGATCGCTTTCCCGGACCGCAAGGTCATCAATATAGGCGGCGACGGATGCTTCCGGATGAATATGAACGAGCTTGCGACCGCAAGCCGCTACCATATTCCGATCATCGAAATCGTGATCGACAACCATGTGCTCGGCATGGTGAGACAGTGGCAGACTCTGTTTTACGGAGCCCGCTACAGTGCCACCGTACTGAAGGACAATGTGGATTACTGCAAGGTCGCCGAGGGACTGGGCTGCAGAGCGATCAATGTCACTTCCATCGAAGAGCTTGAACCCGCCCTCAAAGAGGCACTGGCCTCCACTGAACCCATACTTGTAAACTGCGTCATCGAAGAAGACGACAAGGTATTCCCCATGGTCTCTCCCGGCAGTTCCATTGAAGAGGCTTTTGATGAGACGGATATAGGCAAATCCGACGATCAGGGCTGATTTTTAATAAATATTCAAGTCAGATGGACAGAGTAGATAATTTTTCCGCAGGCCCCGCCGTTCTCCCTGAAGAAGTGCTTCAGGAGGCGGCAGACGAGATGCTCAACTACAGAGGATGCGGTATGTCCGTCATGGAGATGAGCCACCGCGGCAAGATTTTCGACGGTATTATCAAAGAAGCCGAAGCCGACCTGCGCGACCTGCTGCAGATTCCGGACAACTACAAAGTTCTGTTCCTTCAGGGCGGCGCATGGACCCAGTTCGCTGCGGTTCCCATGAACCTGATGCGCAATCACTGCGCGGCCTATGTCATCACCGGACAGTGGGCCAAAAAAGCCTGGCAGGAAGCCAGAAAATACGGTGATGCCATTGCAGTCGCTTCTTCCGAGGACAAGACCTTCAGCTACATTCCGGACTGCTCCGACCTGGACATCCCCGAAGAAGCTGATTATGTCTACATCTGCGAGAACAACACCATCTACGGAACCAAGTTTAAGGAACTCCCCAATACCAAGGGACATGATCTGGTCGCCGACGTCTCTTCCTGCTTCCTGTCCGAGCCCGTGGACATCACCAAATATGCTGTGATGTACGGCGGCGTTCAGAAGAACATCGGACCCGCAGGTGTCGTGATCGCCATTATCCGCGAAGATCTCATCCGCGATGATGTGCTTCCGGGAACTCCCACCATGCTCAAGTGGAAGACCCAGGCCGACAATGATTCCCTCTTCAACACCCCTCCCGCATACGGCATCTATATCTGCGGCAAGGTGTTCAAGTGGATCAAAAAACAGGGCGGTCTCGCTGCCATGAAGGAGCGAAACGAGAAGAAGGCCAAACTTCTCTATGACTTCCTGGACAGCAGCAAACTCTTCAAGGGAACAGTCCGCAAGGAAGACCGTTCTCTGATGAATGTCCCGTTCGTGATTGGCGACAAGGACCTCGACGCCCGCTTCCTTAAGGAAGCTGAGGCCAACGGACTCATGAGCCTCAAGGGTCACCGCAGTGTCGGCGGTATGCGCGCCAGCATCTATAACGCCATGCCTTACGAAGGCGTCGAGAAGCTGGTCGCCTTTATGAAGGACTTTGAATCCCGCGTCTGACAGGATCTTCAACAGATCCTCATCAGCGGCCGCTGAGTGTTACGCAGCTATGGATGCAGGACTCGCCCGCGAGTCCTGCGTGCAGCGGGCAGCACCTGCCGCACACCCGGGCCTTCATCCTGCACACATCCGGTGAGCAGGAGCGTTTATTCTGAAACCCTGTAAATCAACTGTTTGATCACCAGCGTGTGACTCGAAAGAACAACAGCGAGAGTTAAAAAATGTACAAATTTCATTGCCTCAACAATATTTCCCCCATCGGACTGAAAAATTTTACTTCCCAGTATGAGCAGGTTGACGACATCCACGATGCCCAGGGAATCCTGGTGCGCAGCGCTTCCATGCAGGACATGGACTTTTCCGATAACCTGCTCGCCATTGCGCGCGCAGGCGCAGGCGTCAACAACATCCCCCTCGCCAGATGCGCAGAAAAGGGCATTGTTGTATTTAACACCCCCGGCGCAAACGCCAACGGCGTCAAGGAGCTTGTGTTCGCGGGTATGCTCCTGGCTTCCCGCGACATAGTGGAAGGTGTGGACTGGGTCCGCGCCAACTGGAACAACCCCGATATAGCAAAGACAGCTGAAAAAGAAAAGAAACAGTTCGCAGGCACAGAGCTTGAGGGCAAAAAAATCGGCATCATCGGTCTGGGGGCTATCGGCGTACGTGTCGCCAATACAGCGGTCAACTTCGGTATGGACGTCTATGGATACGATCCCTACGTCTCTGTCGACTCCGCCTGGCATCTGAGCCGCAAGATCACACATGTGATCCGCATCGAAGACATTTTCAGCGAGTGCGATTTCATCACGATCCATGTCCCGCTCCTGGATTCCACCCGCAAGATGATCAACGCGGATGCCATCCGGCAGATGAAGAAGGGCGTGATCCTCATCAACATGGCCCGCGACCTTCTCGTAGATGAGGAAGCTGTCATAGAAGCGATCGATGAAGGAAAGATCCGCCGCTACGTCTCCGATTTTCCCAATCCGACTGTCGCCGGCAAAAGGGGCTGTATCACAACTCCCCATCTTGGCGCTTCCACGGAAGAGTCAGAGGTCAACTGCGCGAAAATGGCTGTCAAAGAGCTCCGCGACTATCTGGAGAACGGCAACATCACTAACAGTGTGAACTATCCCCGCTGCGACATGGGTGTCTGCCAGGCTGTTTCAAGAATCGGCATCTTCCACAAGAATCAGGCCAACATGATCACCAATTTCACAAGGATCATGGGTGCCGAGGCGGTCAATATCGCCGAGATGTCCAACAAATCCCGAGGAGAAGTCGCCTACACCCTGATCGATACCGACAATAAGGTTTCTTCTGCTGTTATCAGACAGCTCGGTAATGTAGACGGAGTCTATCGGGTCCGCATCGTAAAATAATCACTACCCGGAGGATCACCCATGGCAGATATTCGCCCCTTCCCCGCCTGCAGACCTGCAAAAGGACTGGAGTCGGAGATTGCCGCACTTCCATACGACGTTTATTCGCGGACAGAAGCCCGCGCCTATGTTGCTTCCCATCCCGGTTCTTTCCTTTCGATCGACCGCGCGGAGACCACCCTTTCCCCGGACATCGACATCTACGATGAACGTGTCTACCGGCAGGCGGCTTCCCTGCTTCGCGACTGGATCGCCCGGAGGCGCTTTGTTCAGGATCCTGCCCCCTGCTATTATGTCTACTCCCAGACAATGGCCGGCAGGACCCAGACCGGCATTGTGGCCTGCGCCTCGATTGACGACTACAACAGCAACATTATTAAGAAACATGAAAATACAAGAGCTGAAAAAGAGCAGGACCGCATCCGTCACGTCGACGAGTGCAGTGCCCAGACCGGTCCGATCTTCCTGTGTTACAGGAGCAATGATGTGATCAGCCGGGTCGTGGCAAAGACTGTATCCCTGCCCCCTGTCGCTGATTTTGTCTCTGAAGGAGATGTAAGAAACCGCGTGTGGGTCATCTCCGATCAAAAAGACTGTGACGCAGTCCGCAATGCCTTCGCCGGTATTGACAGCATCTACATTGCGGACGGACACCATCGATGCGCTTCCGCCGTGCGGGTGGGAGAGCTTCGCCGGAAACAGAAGCCCGATTATACGGGGGAAGAAGACTTCAACTACTTTCTCTCTGTCCTGTTTCCCGAAAATGAGCTCAGGATCATGGATTACAACCGCACAGTACACGATCTGAACGGACTTACCCCCGCAGAGCTTGTCGGTAAAATCGAGGAAATCTGTGAAGTCATTCCCGGCGGATCTGCCGCAAGCGGCGACAGGAAAGCCCCGGAGACAGAAGGAGTCATGAAGCCCTCCGCCAAGGGAGAAATCGGCATGTATCTTGACGGAAGCTGGTATTTGCTCAGGATCCGTCCGCAGTACCGGTCTGACGATCCCGTTGCCGGTCTCGATGTCTCCATCCTTCAGAACAGGATCCTCACACCGATCCTGGGGATCGGTGATCCCAAGACAGACACCAGGATCGAGTTTGTCGGCGGCATCCGGGGCACGAAAGAACTCGAGCAGAAGGCGGATTCCTTCCACGGCGTCTCCTTCCTGATGTACCCCACCTCGATCGGAGAGCTGTTCGCTGTAGCGGATGCCGGACGGCTGATGCCTCCCAAATCCACATGGTTTGAGCCCAAGCTCCTCAGCGGTCTGTTCATCCATCTGATCTGACCCATACATGTCCGCGGCTATGATTATCTGTCCACAAACATGTTCATAATGAATTATTAAATGCAAATGAAAAGAGCTGCCTCATCTGGGGGCAGCTCTTTTTCTTTCCGACCGGGCACAGGATGCCCCCGAACGGGCAGTGTCATAAACATCGTTTTTTCTTCTATACAGAACAAACAGAACAGGCCCCAGCAAGGTACAGATCAATGCCGGCAGAAGGAAGGGGGACTTGTATTTCAACACGATCTCATGAGTTCCCTGCGGGACCGGTACGCCGATCACTCCATTGCCGCCGATCCCCATCTTGTCTGTCTCTTTGCCGTCGACGTAGGCGGTCCAGCCCGATGTATAGGGGATAGAGGTAAACAAAATCCCTTTTTCAGAGGCGGTGACCGTCCCGCGGATCTCTGTATCCGAAAAATCGGAAATCTCCAGCGGTTCTTTGTTCAGCTTTTCGAAGGCCTTCTGAAAGACATCATCATTCCAGCCGGCGGCAAAGATTCTGATCTCTCCCCCGGGAATATAGGACTGGTCAAATTCTCCCCGTCTGGTCAGAAGGAAATCCGCTGTGATCCTTTCCCCTGCGGAGACGAAACCAACATTGATGGTGCTTCGTCCGGCGGATAATTCCCTGTCCTCTTTTCGATCGGCTGTCTCAAAGACAAAGCGTTCCGCATTGGACGCGTCCACATACAGGCACAGATACTGGTCTTTGTCAGCCACAAATTCCGCATGGACCGAAGGCTCCAGAGCCAGGTTGTAGGGATCGGCCAGATAGAAGCTGAAAACATCACCGACTTCATTGATGTCATAGACTTCCATGTTATGAGCCTGGATCAGATCGGGCGGGAGAATAGTAAAAACATTCTCATCCACCCCTGCCGCCAGATGTACAAAGTCATTCTGGACATCAAAAGGCTGTGATCCGGTTGTGTTCCAGGCCTGAATATTGTCAGAGACCATGAATCCAAGGGGCAGGGCCCTGTCATTTCTGCCCACTGCGATATTTCCCGCCTGCCGGTCGATCGTGTACTTATAGGCCAGATCCTCGGGGGGGAAATCCGTGCCCTCATTGAGACAGTAACGGATATTGAAAATCGAATCGAGAAGAGGAGAGTTGTCATAATAGCGGAAGCTGTTGCTTTCCGCGGCGACTCCAAGGTCCTGCAGCAGGGAACAGATTCCTCCCGGAGCCAGAGAAGAGAACTGGGAGAAGCCATTGAAATGATACAGAGACCCTTCGTTGATCGTGACAAAGCGGCGGAAATCCGTGCGGAAAAAGTTTCCTTCTTCTTTCTCTTCCATATATTCCATGGCAGCAGCGGTATCGTCCATGCGGGCTATATAATCCTGCCGGTCCCCCGTGTCATGCAGATTCTGTCCAAAAGAAAAAAGGCATTCACCGATCACTAAGACAAGCAGAAGGGGGAGAACGAAGCGGGAGACAATTCCCTGCTGCCATTTGCGCCCCTTCCTTTCCGCGTTCACAAATACATAGGACAGCACAGCCAGATAGACGGCGATCAGAAGGATATTCAGGAGGATATCGGTCCAGGAAAGAACATGATCGATATCGATGACGGCCGGCGCGACGAAAAGTTCGTAGAGGCAGATGACGGCAACAGCTGCCGCCGCCGACCCATAGACCACCCTGAGCGGACCAAGAGCCGGCCTGTGCAAGAAGGCGGAAAGAGGATCCGCAGCTGCCGCAGCGGTCTCATCCGGGGTTTCTTTCAATGCAGAGGAGGAAGCCGCCGCCAGGTTCCGGCTGCTTGTTTTTTTCCTCTTTCGTACGGGAAACAGGTACTCAGCTCCTCCCCGATAGGCCATACACAGCAGGAGAAAGCTGTAGACAAAGGTAAAGCGGTGAGGAAGGTTTGCGGGAAAATGGAAACCATGGATCATGAAATCCAGGGTACTGAAACAGGAGCAGAGCAGCATGAATCCCAGGAGTGAGGAGTAGAGCACTTTTTCCCGCCGGGATACAGTGCGGCTGCAGTAATAAAGCGGCAGGAGCACCAGGGTCAGGATACCGGTATAGACATTGGGCATATCCTCATTCCTGGCAAGGACCGCGTCCCTGGCCCCCAGAAAGTGGGCGCTGACCAGCTGCCAGACATTGGGATACATGAAAAAAGAAGGAAAAGAGCTGTTGCTCACGTCGGTCTCCCGAAGGGCTGCGGCGACGGGGGCGAGTATGATCATGGCGGTCAATGCGCAGAGGACCGAGACGATAATAAAGCGGACAGCCGTCCGGCCATAATAACGGGTCAGAGAAGAGCCGTCAGCCGGCTCGCTGATGCGGGCAGTCACAGCGGCATACAGGGTGATCAAAAGGCAGACCAGGACCGCCAGATAGAAATTGACTACCATGGTAAGCGTCAGCGCGGCGTAATAGAGCGTTATTTTATTTTCGCGGATCAGCTTTTCACAGCCGAGCGCTGTCAGGGGAAAGAGCGCCACAGTGTCCAGCCACATGATATTCCAGTAGTAGCAGGTGACAAAGGCGCAGAAGCCGTAGAGCAGTCCGAAGATCAGGATCGAGAGATCATTCCTGCGGAAGTGTTCCCGCAGATAGTAAGTAAAGGAAGCACTGCAGAGACTGATCTTGAGCATGATCAGAAAGGCGATCATCTCCGAAATCATTTTTTCCGGAAAAAGAAAAATCAGCAGGTTCAGGGGAGAAGCGGCGTAATAGGCTGTCTGCGCTATAAAGTCCTTGCCCATTCCCGTCTCCCAGCTGTAGACAAGGCTCTTTCCGGCAAGGACTCTGCAACGAAACTCCTCAATATAGGGAGCATATTGATGAAAAAGATCCACCTTCAGAATCGTGCGGTCTCCGAACGGCCAGATGTTCCTTCCCATGCAGATGATGAGAAAGATTGCGGCGCTGATCCAGAAGGCCGCGTAAATATAGCGGCATAAATACAGGTGGCGGTCGATTCGTTTTTGCATATACACACTCCGTGCCCCGCTGCTGCGGGCCACTGTCAGTCATCTTTGAACCGGATTGTGTATTTCCGGCCCGGTCCGTAATTCTTGTTATGGTATGTTACGGCATGTTATGTCTTGTGTCAAAAGTGCTGTCCTGTGTGAAAGCGGCACTGTCCTGCGCGGAATCATCCTCTGCAGAATCTTCGTACATTGAATCAGCGTAATCCCCGGTGAGTTCTTCCATGTAATCAACGAACTTCAGAGCCGTCTGTGCGGAATCTGCGGAACCCGCAGACTGCTGCAGGGCGGACTCTGACGAAGCTGCCTGCAGAGCGGAGTCTGAGGTGGCTTCCTGTCCGCTGTACTCATAGTAAGAGCTGTCGACTTCTCCGCTGAGCTCAATCTCTTCGGGCGGAGCCGCCCCCGAGAGGTCATTCTGACCGAAGACCGGCTCTGCCGCCCTGGAGCTGCTGCAGCCGGACGCGGCAAAGCTCAGTCCTGCCATGCCTGCGCACAGGGCCGCGACAGTCACGCCCTTTTTCAAAGAAGCCCGAAGGGCAAGCTGGCGCTCAAGATACCGCAGCTCGCTCTCGCATCTGGGACAGGTCCCTCTGCACTCACCCTGAAAAGAACATTCCCGTGTTACAAAGGGGATGTCATTTTCATCCGCGATCCTCTGACGGATCTCTTTCAAAATTCTGCATTTCTGTTTGCCCGGCATGTCTATTTCCTCCGTTTATCTCATTCATCTGTCGTCTGTTTCTTTATCTTTATATATAAAGTCGCAGAATCAGATGAAATGTTACTGCAATTCTCTTTCAATCCCGGACTGCCCTTTCGAGGTCACATACTCCCTTTCGGGGTCA
>JAUNEM010000001.1:0-2855 GCA_030525515.1 Eubacteriales bacterium | reverse complement strand
ACATACTCAAACAGGTCCAGCCGGTCAAATCCCATGTCCCGAAGGATTCCGGCATTTCTGTTCCGGTCGGAGACCGTGTTGTACCCGGGGATCACCGGGACCCGGACCACGATCCTCTGCCTGCCGGCAAGATTCAGAAGAAGGCGGAGATTATCCATCATCAGAGACACGTCACCTCCGGTATAGTTGCGGTAGCGCACAGGATCCAGATCCTTGCAGTCCACGATGAACTCGTCTACGGCATACGCGGCTGTCCTCACCGCTTCCTCGGACACAGCCAGGCTGGTCTCCGCGCGGACCGTCCAGTCAGGAGGACACAGATCCCGGAATCTTTTGATAAATGCCGCGTGAAGCAATGACTCCCCGCCTCCGAATGTGACTCCGCCTCCCGTCGCGCGAAAATACAGATCATCGATCCTGACCCGTTCGAACAGGTCCTCAGCCGTGACCATGGAGGCAGGCTTCTTGCGCAGTATATCTTTATTGATGCACCAGCGGCATTTCAAAGGACAGCCCCCTCCGGCAATCAGTGTCGTCACACCGTTTCCGTCTATACCTATTCGATGGCGCGCCAATCCCAGAAGCGGATAAAGCGGCACATCGATTACGGGGTGAGTCATTTTTCATCCTCCTTCAGGGTGTTTTTTCATGATGCTTGGCGCGTCCCGCAGACCTTATCCCCATGATACTCTGTTTTGGGAAATTTGTCACTGTACATGCCCTGTCGGAGAATAGTACATGCAACATACAAGCAGCGATTGGCTGCTGTACAGACCGTCTCAAAACTCGAGGCGTTTTTCGCGAATTTTATCGAAAACCCTGGTTCAGCGGCGCGTACGAAGCGTATTGTTCCAGGGCGGCCATGATGCCTGATGCACCGGAAGTTCAGCAGCGCGCGCGAAGCGTATTGGAATCGCCGCACGTAAGCCCTACATGTCCAAGTCCTTCGATGGGCCTTGGGCAGTAGCAACAATTGTACAGCAGATCGGCACAATTATTCATTGTATGGTGCTATCTTCACAATTTTTTGTTATAATAGAAATGCAGGTAAGGACTCTGCATCGGGCATGAATGCAGAACATAAACACTATCTTTTTTATGATTCCACATTATTTTTCAGCGAAACTGTAACCCTTTTTCACAACCTGCGTCATGTAGATTAAGAGCGTTGAAAACAAAACAGCGCACAGCTTTAATCATATGAATCTGTCAACGCAGGTCATAACTACAAGTTTTTTTAATCCCGGTATCAGGGACCCGCGCCGATGAGCTGCGGCAGCGTCTGCCCCGTTATTACCAGCCGTAACAGGAGGTGTTTTTATGAAAACAGGATATTCGTTACAGAAAAAGATTCTGTCTCATTTGATGCTGCTGGCCATCCTTACAGTTTCTCTGGCAGCGATCAGACCACAGAAGGCATATGCCTATGAAGAGAAGCTGTACAAATACACCGTGAAGGTGGAAAAGAACTATCTGGCTCTGAGAAAGGGCAAGGCTTTCAAGGCTGAAAACGAGATCGGAAAGCTGTACACAGGCGATACGGTCATTCATTGCCCCACTGATTCGGAAAATGAGACATACTGGTATGTCTATTCTCCCAAGCTCAATAAGCTGGGTTATGTCAACCGCAATTATCTGAGGTTTGACGAAGAATACTCCGGCAAGGTCCATTACACGGCCAAGGTAAAGAAGGGTTACCTGGCTCTTCGAAAGGCCAAAGCATACGAGGCCAAAAATGAGAAGGGCAAAATGTATACAGGAGATGAGGTGATCGTCCTTCACAAAGACAGCAAGTCGGATTACTGGACTGTCTATTCGCCTGATCTCGAGTTGGCCGGCTATACAAACAAGAATTATCTGAAGCATGATCCCTACTATGAATACAACGAAGCCGAAGAGGATGATGAAGACTATGAAGATGATGATGACGAAGACTACGAGCCCGAGGACAAAGTGTACGATGATGTAGACTATGTGCCGGAGAAGGGTTCCTACAAGGACGATGATTACGAGCCGGAAGACGGTGTCTATGATGACGTCGATTATGATGCTGACGCCCGTGAGGGATTCGACTTTGAGAAGAAGATTCCCGCTCTCGACCGCAGTGTATATCGTGACGACGAGTATTACACAACCATGATCCAGTCGGATAATCTGATCTTCAGCAGGGCGCAGGAATGATCTGCCCCGGGCTTCTCTGACAGGATGTTCACTGGAGGCAGGAGCAGAGTAATCTGTCCCCGCCTTCCCTGACAGGACATTCACAACAAAATAGTAAACCCCGGCATCAACACAATTCTGAAATGTGCTGATGCCGGGTTTTTTATCTGTGCGGTATCAATTTTCTGTAAAAGCAGCCGGAATAGAAGCATTCGGAAAACGATGCCCTTGCGGCTGCTTCAAAACACAACCGTTTGCACAAGCTTGATACATCCGTTTTCACAAGCTTGGGGGAAACCTCTTACATCAGCTTGCGGAACATAGCCTCATAATCAGCGAGGGTCGCTTCTCTGGGATTGCCGGGCGCGCAGGCATCCGCAGCCGCGGACTCACAGAGGAAAGGAAGGTCTTCTTCTTTGAGTTTCTCCAGTTTTGTCGGAATCCCGACATCCACGGAGAGCTGCTGGACTGCATCGATCGCCGCCTGGCGGTACTGAGCCTGGTCCATTCCGGTGGTGTCAATGTCAAACGCCTCGGCGATTGCTTTATATTTCTCACCGGTGTATTCTTTATTGAATTCCATGACGATCGGAAGCATCATGGCGCAGGCGACACCGTGAGGTGTGTCATAGACGGCGCCGAGAGTGTGGGCCATGGAGTGGGCGATGCCCAGTCCGACATTGGAATAAGCCATG
>JAUNEM010000035.1:16936-19131 GCA_030525515.1 Eubacteriales bacterium | reverse complement strand
ATCTCCTGTCCCGGCCTTCCCTCCGGTTTCTCTCTCCTCAGTTTCCCGGCCGGATGCACTGTCCCCGGCTTTTTCATCGGAATCATCGTCTTCTGCCGCTTCACCGGAAGCACCAGCTCCGGAGATTTCTTTGGCTGTATCCTTCTCACCGGATTCGACCGCTCCGTCTTCCTCATCTCTGTCACCGGTTATTTCTTCTTTCTTACCGGACGGTTCTTCATCATCTTCTTCCTCTTCGCTGTCCCGGTCAGACCCGGGATCCCGGTCCTCCTCTCCCGTCGAGGGCTCATTTTCAGAAATGCCGCCTCCGGATCTGCCCGTCCCGGATGTCTCTCCGAAAGATCCGCTCCCGGTTCCATCAGGGATGACTTTCCCGCCGCTTCTTTCTTCAGCTGCGGCAGCACCGGTTTTATCTGCGGAAGCATTGATTTGATCCGTCTGATCAGATGTCTGGCTTTCTCCCGAAATGCCGGCGCGGGACACATTGCCCTCCGTCCCCGGATGCTCTGAAGTGTCAGACCTTCCTTCATTCATTGTCCTTATGATTGCGGATTTCCCTGCGGCATATTCCGAGGCATAGACCCTTCCCGGGGTCAATCCTCCCATACTCTGAAGCGGTATAACAATCATGATCAATATCAGAAGCCTGGCCAATGCCATTGCAGAAAGCCTGCGCTGATACCTGCTCCTGCCTCTTTTTTTTACTTTCTTTTTCAAAATATCCTCCTTCTGCCTTGCACGGACCGGTCAGGAAATCTTTCCTGACAGTCCGCGAATCCCACATGCCTTACAGGGCACGGACAGATACAGACAAACATCAAACACACATCCCGCATGTTGCCTAATTATTTATTCATCAATTCTATTTTCAAAATGATGAATAGCATATCAGCAACATCCGGTTTCCGGTCCTCTTGATTTTTGAAAATCAATCAAAAAAGTCCCGTTTTTCCAGTGTATAATTTGCGCAATAGTGCAAATTATCGAATATTCAGTTTTATGTATGATGGTTTGGAGTCCGATCCGGACAGAATTCAGAATATAATTTTTTATTCAGCAGATATTCATCTGCTATGGATTTTACAATATCACCGGGCTGCAGTCCGTGTCAACATCTATTTTGCGTCTGCGGATATGCGCAAAAAAAGAGCCGCGGCTGCTATTTTGCTAACAGCCGCGGCTCTGAAAAGCCCGCTTCAAGGCACTGTCCCCTTTTTAATGTGTAAAAGATCACATGGAGACAATGACGAACCGCCGGATTCCCGGTCATTTACTTTTTATTCTGTTTTTTTATTCTGCTTTTCTATCACCAGGCCCTCTGATTTTTCCTTCTCTTTGGCTTTTGCCTCGTCCTGCCTGCGAAGCTCCCGTTCCGCCTTTTCGATTTTTTTGATTTCCCTGCTGCCTTCCATGTACTTGGAAATAGCACTCTTCTCTTTGCGCAGATCCAGAAGGTCCTGTATGATTCCGTGTGTGCTGTCGGCATGCTCGTTCATACCTTTCTGATCATGCGCAGTCAATGAATATTTGCGGATCAGAAACAAAACAGCGATGGAGAAAACAATGATCAGATTCTGCAGAGGTGACAGGTGCTCTACAATCATATGCCTCGCGATCGCAAACAACAGAACCTCAATCAACGTACCGGGAGTATGCATGCAAAGGAGTTTGACGAACTCAATCGCGATCGCAAGCGTCAGGCTGCCTTCCAGGAAATGATGAATGGACGCCCCCTCCGTAAAGATCAGCGGCGTTTCAACAACAACCGTCCTCGTGATGACCATCACCAATACGATAACCAGATATACTGCCAGCACAATTTCCAGATACTCCGAAACACGAAGCATCATTTTCTTTAAAACATTAGCCATCACGCCTCCCCTCTCCGGATCTCAATCTTGTAACAATTTCCTCTGCTCCCCCACAAAAAACTGACACCATCTTCCGGACCACCGCCGGTATCTTAAAATCAGTTTTTATCTGATTAACAGTTTATCAGGCATCCAAACCCTGAGCAAGCATAAAAACTTTTTGTAACTATTTTGTAAGAATTTGTTATCAATTTTAAAGAATTATAGTATGATTAAAGCAGTGAGGAAAGTAGACGCAAATGCCGAGCTCGCTCGGGCATTTGCGGATATTTTCCGAGCGCCCACACATGAGCATGGAGGGATTTTTTGCGCAGAATGCGCAAA
>JAUNEM010000035.1:4364-16836 GCA_030525515.1 Eubacteriales bacterium | reverse complement strand
AAAGACCGGGAATGCGAATGGGTGGAGCATTGCGGGAGCGCCCCTGGCGCGAAGCAATGCGTCGCTTTAATCATACGTCCGGACATGATTAAAGCAGTGAGCCAAAATGCCAAGAGAATGCCATGCTCGCATGAGCATTCGAAAGGCTTTTGGCGAGCGCCCACACATGAGCATGGAGGGATTTTTTGCGCAGAATGCGCAAAAAAGACCGGGAATGCGAATGGGTGGAGCATTGCGGGAGCGCCCCTGGCGCGAAGCGATGCAGGAGCGCCCACACATATCCATGGAGGTTCCAAATGAACAAACTCATCTGCCGCCCCCTGTTCACCATCGCCCTGAGCGTCATTCTCACACTCTCTCCGCTTGCTGCACAGGCTGCGCCCGTCAGAGAAGAGCTGTCCCATCCGGTCTCCGGATCCGGAGCTTCCGTCGATCTGGCTTCCTGCTTCCGGCCGACCTCGCAGATCACAACATTCAGCGCAAAAACCTCCATACCCGGCCGCATCGTAAAATCCGGTAAAAAGCGCCGCTTTAAACGCCCGGACGGGACCTACGTTCGAAGCAGGTGGGTCAAAGTCAATGGGAAAACCTATTATTTTTCCAAAACCACCTATGCCGTGACTGGTCTGTCTTATATCGGCGGAAAAGTGTTTATGTTCAGCAGCTCCGGCGTCCTCTACAAAAAGAACCGGACGGTCAAGGGAAAGAAGCTTAAGCTCAACAAGGATCATTCCGTATATTCCTACGGCGGAAAGCGCTATAACATCAACACGGGGAAAAGCAGCAGGAAGGGACAGCAAGTGGCCGACTATGCCAGGAGATTTGTCGGAAATCCCTATAAATGGGGAGGTTCAAGCCTCACGCACGGGGCCGACTGCTCAGGCTTTGTCATGGCAGTGTATGCGCATTTTAATATCAGACTGCCCCACTATGACGCGTGGATCCGCAAATGCGGCAGACCCGTCCCCAGTCTGGCGGCTGCCCGTCCCGGAGATGTCATCTGCTACAACGGGCACGTGGCGATCTACCTCGGAAACAACCGGATCGTTCACGCCGCAGGTGATAAATACGGGATCTGTATCGGAAACAACGCCGCCTATACGCGCATTCTCTCCATCCGGAGATTTTTCTGACCGGCTGCGTCATAATAGGGTAGAGGCGGCCGCGCCGCCCTCTACCCCCCCCGACCGGCCCGTGCCCGCCGTAAGGCGGAAAAATTCCTTACACGGGCCGTGTCATAATAAAAAGACCCGCGGGGAAACAAATAATCCCCGGCAGGTCTTTTTTATTTACTGTTTTTCAGATTGCGCCCGCGGATCCCGGCGGGCCAGAGCAGGTTTCGGTGCCTTTTTTTGCCCGTTTCCAACAGTCAAAAGCCCGGTTTCCGGGCAAATGTGCAGGCATTCTTACCGGGTCCTTCGGCGGCACGGCTACTCTTCTCCGGTTTTTTTCACTTCTCGATTCCTTCCGGTTCCTCTATCCTGAGGCCGGTATTGATGCCTTTGAGCAGAGCTCTCACTGTACAGCTGGTTATGGAAAATTCCTCACTCTCAAAAGCTTCCCTGAGTTCTCCGTACAGGCCTATAACTGCCACACCTTCATCCAGAGTCACGATGTAGGTTCCCTTTTTCAGGTCTTTGTTATTCAGCCCCAGCTTTTCCATCTCTTCGACGCCCTGCCCGGCGATCTTTTCGATATCCTCCCGTTCGATCTCCACCACAGCCGCATAAGCACCTGTTTCCGGATCTCTGTAGACCTCTCTGATCTTATCCGGATTCAGGAAGGGGATCTCCGTCTCGTTATTGGCAAGGTGCTTTTTTTGCTTTTTCTTCCATTCCGAGCTGTTCTCTTTTCCGTTGACTCTTCTGTGCTCGGTTCCGGTTTCTTTATCCAGATAAGATGTCATGCTCATGGAATCATTCATAAAAAGAGCAGAGGTTTTAACATTGCATTCAGCTATAGATGAGGAACTGTGCTCGCTGTCCGCAAAGGCCACGTCGACTCCCGCACTCACATCCACCTTGCTGCCGAACAGCTGCTTGACAGGCTTTTGGGCCTTGATCTCCATTTTTGCTTCGCCGTTATAATCCTGGACGGCTTCCTTGGAGTATTTTTTGTCCAGGGCATCAATAAACGAAGACCTTTCTGCATCATCCAGCCTGGTGAGACCGTCTGTCTTCTCGATCAGCTTTCCTTCTCCCACCATCCTGTCGGATACATTCACATCCGCCATCGCACATACGGGCATAAACGCAGAAACTGTCAGTACTGCTGCCATCACAGCTGCCATAATCTTCGCGTGTCTCATATTATTGGTTATTACCTCCATTTAAAATATTACATAGTAAGAAGCTGCGGGTGCTGCAGCGTCTTCGACGTTCTCAGCCCGCTCCGGGCATCCGGAATCCGTCCTCTTGTACACTGCCTTTGCGCTCAAGGGTTCTTTCCTCCGGGCCGGCATTTAGAAAAAGCCCGCAGACAAATGCCTGAGCAGCCCCTGAATCCCCAGCTGCTTTCCTTCTATGATAAAAGCTTGATTTTTTTTCTCACTGGCTATATTGTATCTTGTGTCAGACGATGAAACAAGATAGACACAAAAAATTCACGCGGCCGGACGCACGATCGTTGTTTTTTCCAGTGCCGCCCTGCCCATCGGAGGTACCATCTTTTATGCTAATGGAATCAAATATCAGTACAGGAAAGGAACAGCAGGAAATACTGCCCATGGATATGGTCTCCTTCCCGTTTGTTTGCAGCACGACAAGGCTTGATTGTTGTCCTGATAATCCCATTCCCTGGCACTGGCACAATGTATTTGAAATCAACTATGTCATCAAGGGAGAACTCTCCTGGCAGACCCCGGATCATTCATATCTTGTCAGCAAAGGTGAGATCGATTTTCTCAACACCGGTGTTCTGCACACTTGTTCCGCGATCGGAGATACCCCCTGCGAATATTATACGATCCTCTTCGACATGCATTTCCTGTCCGGAATGTACAACAGCATTTATGAAGAGAAATATTTTCTGCCCCTCATGCGCAACAACGCGCTCTCCTTCTGGCATATCAAGCCCGACTCCCTGCGTCATCTCCAGATGACCGAGCTCTTCCTGAAAGTCGTGGAACTCAGCCGCGGAGAGCCCTATGGCTATGAATTCAAGATCCGCAGTCTGCTCAGCGATTTCTGGCTTCTGCTGCTGGAGGACACCAAGGATATTCAGGCGACCGCCGCTCCCGTAAACAGCGTGGACACTGAGCGCATGAAGCTTATGACAGATTTTATCAAGAAACACTGCGGCGAGAAGCTCTCCCTGGAAGATATCGCAGGCTCCGCGGGAATCAGCACCCGGGAATGCACCCGCTGCTTCCAGCGCTGCATCAATACTTCCCCCAATGTTTTCCTTACCCAGACACGGGTCCGCATGGCAGCGGACATGCTGGCGGGTACTTCCAAGAGCATCATAGAAATCAGCGAGGACTGCGGTTTCAGTTCTCCCAGCTATTTCGCAAAGGTCTTCCGCGAAATGATGGGATGCACACCCAAGGATTACCGTGAAAAAGACGGAGGGGGCGATTCTCCCTGGTATTATTCGGAACAGTTCAGCAGAATCGTGCGCCACGACCGGAGAGGCGTCTGAACCTGCTGCAGGCTGATTTTGTGAAAGGAATAGTTTCTATGAATTACAAGATCATCAACGGCAGACTCCTCATCGACGACGGAAAAAAAATATCCGCCGCCCCCGGAGACCTCTATATCCGCGACCGGAAAATCTCATTTCTTCCTTTTACGGAAAATGAGACCTATGAGACTGTGGATGCCAAAAACAAGCTGGTCATGCCGGGCCTGATCAATATGCACACCCACGCCTATATGACCATCATGCGCAACTACGCCGATGATGTCGATTTTTCCGATTGGCTGTTCAACGGTGTGATGCCCGTGGAGGACCGCCTGCCGGCGGAAGCGGCGCGCTGGGCATCCCTCCTGGGATTCACCGAGATGATCCGCACCGGGACCACCTGCTTTGTCGACATGCACATGTACCACCGCCAGTCGCCGCTGGCCGCAAAACAGGCCGGCATGCGGGGATTTATCGGCCGCGGTCTGGTGGGAGGCGATCTCTTCGAAGAAGGCAACAACCGCTTCAGAGAAGCCCTGGAGGAAAAGGCGGAGTTTGAGAGCGATACCCTAAAATTCGTCCTCTCCCCCCACGCGATCTACACCTGCTCCACCGGACTTCTGCAACAGGTCGCGGAACAGAGCAGAGAACTCAACATGCTCAAGCAGATCCATCTGTCCGAGAGTCAGACTGAGCTCAGGGACTGCCTGGAGAAGCACGGAATGACCCCTGTCAGACTGCTGGCCGATCTGGGCTTCCTCGATGACAGGACAATTCTGGCCCACTGCGTGCAGATGCAGGGCGGAGATCTGGACCTCATTCATGAGAGCGGTGCCTCGATCGTGACAAACCCTGCCAGTAACGCCAAACTGGGCAACGGATTCGCTCCCGTGACCCGGATGCTGGACAAAAAGATCAACCTCTGCATAGGAACAGACGGCACCGCCAGCAACAATACCCTGAACATGTTCCGCGAGATGAGTCTTCTCTCCCTGATCCACAAAGGGATCGAACATGATTCCACGGCTCTGCCCGCCGGAACAGTCCTCAGGGCTGCCACCGTCAACGCGGCAAAGGCTCTCCACATGGAGGAAAAGCTGGGTGTGATCCGCGAAGGAGCCTGCGCAGACCTGATCTTCCTGGACCTGCGTCAGGTGTCCCTGTTCCCCAACAACAATATCCTCTCCTCGCTCTGCTATTCCGCCAACGGCTCCGAGGTCGAATCCGTCATGATCGATGGAAAGTTCGTGATGAGAAACCGGGAAATGCTCACCATTGACACCGAACAGGTCTATTACGAGGTACAGAAAGCCGCGGACCGATTCCTCTAAATCATACAAGTAGAATAAGTAGAAAAACGGAAGTGACATAATGAAGGCAGCGGGGAATACTCCGGACATTTCTCCGGTTTTTTCCGAACGCGCTCCTATAATCACACATACGATTAAAGCAGCGCGGCTTTAATCACACGTAGTTTGTGACACACTGTCATGGAGGTAAAATATGAGTATCATTCGCGACGCTTCGCTCGCTCCCGCCGGACTCAAAAAAATCGAGTGGGTCCGCTCCCATATGCCCGCTCTCTCGGAGATTGAGAGACGTTTTGAAAAGGAGAAGCCCTTCGCGGGTCTCCGGATCGCCGTTTCCGTACATCTGGAAGCAAAGACCGCCAACCTGGGCCTGGTCCTGAAAAAAGGCGGCGCGGAAGTCTTTCTGACCGGCTGCAATCCGCTCTCCACCCAGGATGATGTGGCAGCCGCGGTCGCCTCGCTGGGGGTCGAAACCTTTGGAAAATACGGTGTTTCACCACAGGAATATGAAGATCTGCTGGCGGCGACCCTCGCCTGCCATCCTCACCTCATCGTAGATGACGGAGGCGATCTGATCAATCTGCTGGGCGGCCGCTGCAGGGACTGCGCCGACAATCTCATCGGCGGCTGTGAAGAGACCACGACCGGAATCCACCGCCTGAGGGCGCGTGAGCGCGAGGGTATCCTCCCCTGCACGATGATGGCCGTCAATGACGCAAAGGCCAAGCACTATTACGACAACAAATACGGCACCGGCCAGTCGGTCTGGACCGCGATCATGGATACCACCAACCTGATCGTCGCCGGCAAGACGGTTGTCGTCGCCGGCTACGGCTGGTGCGGCAAGGGCGTCGCCATGCGCGCAAAAGGCATGGGCGCCAATGTCGTTATCACCGAGATCGATCCCTTCAAGGCCCTTGACGCCACAATGGACGGTTTCCGCATCATGAAGATGGATGACGCCGCCCGCATCGGAGACATTTTCGTCACAGTCACAGGCTGCAAGGACGTCATCGTCTCCAGACATTTCGAAGTGATGAAGGACAATGCCGTCCTCTGCAATGCGGGCCATTTCGACTGCGAGGTGGATGTCGCTTCCCTCAGCCGCATGGCAGTCTCCTCCGGCGAGCGCAGGAAAAACATTGTCGGTTACACCCTTCAGGACGGACGCACGCTCAACGTCCTGGGAGAAGGCCGTCTGGTCAACCTCGCCTGCGGCATGGGCCATCCCGCCGAGATCATGGACATGTCCTTCGCCGTCCAGGCGCTGAGCCTGAAATGGCTGGTGGACCACAGACAGGATCTGGAACTCAAAGTCTATAATGTTCCCGATTCCATCGATGACGAGATCGGAAAATACAAGCTTGCCGCCATGAACCTGGAAATCGACGAACTCACACCTGAGCAGCAGGCTTACCTCTCAGGCTGGGCATAACCTGCCTTTTATAAGGCGGAAAAATTCATTACACAGGCCGTGTCATAAAAAGAACCGGATTCCGGGCTGTTACAGCCGGAGTCCGGTTTTCTTTTTTCTCAATTCTGAACAGCATGATGGGCTGTCGTACTGGTCTCATTCAGAGGCAGGAAGGTGTAGCCGTTTTCAAGTGCCCAGGCGATCACATATTCGATATTGTTTACCGTAAATTCCTTGGTATCGTGGCAGAGGACAACGGAGTAATCGTTGTCAGGGACGTTATTGATGATATTGTTTATGACCTCCTGACCCGTACAGTCGTTACTTCCGTCGCCGCTGGAAACATTCCAGTCAAAATAGTGATATCCCTTTTTCTCAGCTTCTTTGGTCAGTTCCTTCATGATTCCCTGGGTATACATGGCGCTCAGAGTGTTTGAGCTGCCGCCCGCGAAACGCATCAGGTTTGTCCTGTGGCCGGTCTGCTCCTCAACGACCTTCTCCATTTTTTCAATATCTGCCCAGAAAGCTTTTTTGTCCGCGTAAATCTGGGCAAAATCATGGGTATAGGAATGAACTCCGATACTGTGCCCCGCTTCATACTCTTTCCCGATCATGTCCGCATAAGCAGGAAATCCTCCCGTCACAAAAAAGGTCACGTGCACGTTGTAGCGGTCCAGAATCTCCAGCAGACGCTCTGTGTACTCGCCGGGACCGTCGTCAAAGGTCAGGTAAATCACCTTTTCATCAGGAACATAACCGGGATCGATATTGATCCGGTCCGTGGTATAAGTCACGGCTTCCTCAGAGGCCTTGCCGGAATCATCCCCTTCGCTCTGAGTATCTGAACTCTGAGTATTTGAAGCTGCCTTGCCGTCTCCGACAGGTACTTCCCTGTATTCGATCGTAGTGTTGCCGGCCCGGTCTGTCACTTCATAGCAGATCACGTTCCCGCTGGGAATGCGCCTGACGGAGTCTGTCAGATCTCCGTCCCGGTCGTCGACAGCCTTGTATCCCTCCTCCTGGTATTCTTCGGCTGAAGGTACAAAGTAGTCAGGGTTCCGGGTCAGCTCGATCACCGGGGGTGTTTTATCAGGTTTCAGCAGGCGGACTACCGCTTTGATTCCTGTAAAGATCAAAAAGACCACAACAAGGACCAGGATTACCGGAATAGCAATCCTCAGAACCCTGCGGGTTCTTCTCCGGATTCTGCGGCGGCGTGACTGCTGTGAACGGCGCACTCTCCCGGACCTCTCCGTTCTTCCCTCTTCTCTCCGGCCTGCCGTTTGTCTGCTGCCTGCGGCTGCGCCTGATGCTCTCTTCCGCCTCGGGGATGAGGTATCACGTCTTGCGGAAGGTTTTTCCCGCCTTGCGGAAGAGCTTCCCTGCTTCGCGGATGACGTGTTCCGCCTTGGGGATGATTCTTCCCGTCTTGCGGAGGATGATTTCGGCCTTGCTGGGGCGCCGGACTTCTCTCCCGCACCTTTTCGCCGGGAAGCACTGCTTTGGCCCGCGGAAGCATTCAGATCATTATTCTCGAAGCCGGCATTTCTTTGCTTTAAAGCAGAGTCCTCCCCGGAGGATGGAATTCCTTCATTCAGTTTTCCGCCATCATTGCGGAGTGATTCATGGGAAACGGAGTTTCCTTGTGAATCCTGGTATTTCTTCTGCTCCTCGTCCATGACAGGCTTTTACTCCTTGTAACAATCTGAATCAGTTAACTGCATAACAGGGTCATCTTCTCAGATGACAGGTCTTTTCAGTCGGCAGAGCAAATCATTGTAAGCATATCCGTATAGAATGACCGGATGTCCTTTTTGTGCAGCAGCCCGCCCTGCAAAGACATATGGTCTCCTTTATAAACAGGAAATACGTTCCAGATGCCGGGCTTGAGATTATCGGGATCCAGCCTTTTTCTGGGTGCTCCGAAAGGCGAAACTTCCGAAATCGTATTGACCCTTCCGTCATTCTTTTTCCATCTTTGATCTATCCTTGTTCCGCCCTTTGTCACACCGGTATACTGTCCCATCTGGAATGAGCGCATGACAAAAAAGGGCTCCATTCCCTTTTCAGGGACATAGCTGTCGCCCCGCTTTCTTGTAAAGGCGCAGGGAACGGAAAAATAATATACATTGGGCAGGGTGCTCATCCTCCGGTTGAGGAGACGCGCCTGATCGATCTGCATATCATAATCTCCGCAGTCCCTGGCATCCCTGCCGTCAGTCGGTACCTGAAGATTATCGGACATCATTTTGCCGAAGCGCCTGCTCCACCAGGGGACTTTCACAGATTTCAGATCAAAATCCGGATCGGCGAGCATATCAAATACAGAATTGCCATTTAATGCGGATGCCAGAGCAGCGACCGCATGTATCCTGCCTTCCATGCCGCCCCGGAACAAAGGGGAGAGATCATCTTCCCCGGCAGCAGCTCTCTCATCTTCATCACCATGAGCCATCAGTTCCGCGAACACTCTCGCCGTTGTGCCGCCAAAGGAATGCCCTATCAGAACCAGCTTTGTGTCATCGGTCAGGTCCCGGATCAGGGGACATTCTGTATAATCTTTTCCGAATCTCTCATGGCCAAAAGCTTTGCTGTGGAAGCTTCCATAGTCAACTATCTTTCCGTAGATCTGGGCGTACAGCTCACAGGCACGATCCCATGCGCTTCCAAACGGCGAAACCGACGCTGCATAACTGTCAAATCCTTTTTCATTCAGATAACTGATCAGATCGCCGCCGCGCATGCCCCAATAAGGCATTTTCTCGTATCGCTCATCGTAACTTCCCCATCCCGCTGTTCCATGGATAAATACATATTTCAGCTTCATGTTTCCTCCATAAATCCCGATCCGCCGGTCAAAACACCTTGTTTTTACTTGGGCAATAAATCTCATGACCCACTTTTGACCTGGGCACATAAATATGGTTACGTTTTGTCGGATCCGTCCAGTTCATACTCTCTAAACATTTTCCGGCAGCACTCGCATGCAGCCTTGTCTTCCCGGCGGATCTTTCAATCCTCAATTATGTGTCAGTAGTACTGCGGTCTCGATACCTGATCGGGAGAATTTATCGACTCCTTATAGTCTCTTGCTTTTTTGACATCGAGAAGTCGAATTGATGAGTAGCCTTTCAACAACACTGAATAATCCATACTCATCCTCGGGCGGTTACGCTATCACCACAATCTGGAAGTTGTCACTCTGCCGCATTCGCAAAGACTATGACGCTTTTAGATATATCTTCATTGGTATCTTCAGAAGGTGTCAGCAGTCTTTCTCTAGTCTCCGTTTTCGTTACGCGCTTCGATCATCTTTTCGAGCTGAATAACGATAGCTACTACTATCTGCTCTTTGTCCGGCTGATAAATGCCCATAGAGTATTTGTCATGAACGGAGATCGCGCTCTTTTCGACCCTTGCTACAGGCTGACCTTTCTCATCCAGAAGATTGAAAGTCAGACCAATAATATTACCCTGGAGCTGCCATCCCAGACCCTCGATATTGGTAATATCTTTTATGATATGAAACAGCTCATTGGACAAAGTGAAGCTGGTTCCGTCTGCCATAGTAACAAAATGCTTTTCGTGGAGGCTGATCGGTCTTTTCTCCAGATGAGCAATTACATTTCCGTCAGCATCCATGATCTCAGTCTTGCCCTTTAATGCAAATATACTGGACTGTGTATAGTATTTAAGACTATCCTTTTCATCTGTGACATCGATTCTTCTGTGCATTTCTCCCAGCTGAAGAGCTGTATACAGATAGTATTCAGGTTCACCGTAATCCTCAAGAGTAGTTTTGCTTACTTCTGCAGCCATCTCATTAAGGCTTCCGACTGCTTCCCCTATTATTTTAAGATTGTCAAAAAATCCCATTTCGTTCTCCTTTCAACTTACTTAGCTGATTTAGCCGTAACCATGATCTTCATGGTTCCACGGCTCAGCTGAAGTGTTCCGGGTCAGGATCCATTTGTAATCCTCATATGTGTGATCCGGCTCAAGTCCGTTCTGATGGTCCTCACTGTCCGTGGTGAAAGTCGATGTCAGAACCATAACCTGCTCAGGAGCCAGACCGCGGGCTTCCGCCTCTGCTCTTACTGCGTCGTCTCCTGCATAACCGATCTCTTTCATAGTGCAGCCTTCGAAACTGTCAAAATATGTGAATACTTCCTGTACAGCATCATCATATTCATCACTGTCAAAAATAAGTGATGAGAACGAGCCCACCTTTACAGACGAGCCCCCACAAGCTGCAAGACATAACACCGCAATGGTAAGCATCATGCCGATGATTAATTTCCTCATTAAATATACCTCCTCTCACAAATCGACTTAAGACTTGACAAGTGTACCAAATATCTGTGAACATCTCTACTGCGCAGACAAAAAAAGACGCCCTCGCAGGAGTGCCCGCGTGATGGTATTGCTCTTTATGGTGCCCTCCCCTCAATGAACGGGCGTGCCGGTGCAGAGGCGGCTGATGCCTGTTTCCTCCCGGACAATTGACCCGGCATGGTCTATAAAAAACATTGCACATATAGTTTATCACACAAGTTCGATTATTTCGAAATCGTCCGGCACATAAATGTTCAGCCAGCGACACCAAAGTCTTAGTGTGCACCGTCTGCTCAAAAAGTTACTGCATTTTATTCATAGTATAATAATCTCACACCATCCTGAATAGCAAAATCATTTCCTCGACCTGCCAAAATAGTTATTTCGTTTTCTCGTTTCCCCAAATAGTAGACACATAGCCATAACCCTCAAAAACCGTTCCTTGGATATGTTCCCACGGACAACAAAAAAGGGGTCCCCGTCACCCGGCATAGAAACTGCCTGGGTGGCGGGAACCCCAGTATTTCAGCCTTTTTCAGCCTTCTTTGCTCAATTATGTGTCAGTAGTACTACCGTCTCGATACCTCCGGTATAAGGGAACATGTCTACAGGAATGGCCTTCACTGCCCTGTAGCCGTATTCTTCAAAAAATTCCAGATCCCGCTGCAGCGACCAGGGGCTGCATGAAATGTAGACGATTTTTTTGGGATTTACGGAACAGGCAGCCTTCATGAACTCCTCTGTGGAGCCGCTTCGGGGCGGATCCATGAAAATCACATCGATTTTCTCCACGGGAGCGAGCGAATCAAAGACGGCCCCGGAATCCGCATCGGAATCCTTTTCAAAAGTTCCGTTCTCTGCCATTTCCATCATAAACCGGGTGGCATCGCCCTGGACGATCTCGACATTCTCAAGTCCGTTCATGCGGATGTTCTGCTGGGCGTCTCTCACTGCTTCCGCGTTGAGTTCCACGCCGATCACACGGCGCGCGTGCGGAGCAGCGATAATGCCGATGGTCCCGATGCCGCAGTAGGTGTCTAGAACGGTCTCTTTTCCCGAGAGCGCTGCACAGTCAATGGCGATGTTATAGAGCTTCTCTGTCATCAGAGGATTCACCTGATAGAAAGAACGGGAGGAAATGCGGAATCGTTTGCCGCAGAGTACATCCTCGATGTATCCCTTGCCATAGATCACTGTCTCCCGGTTACCAAGCACCATGGTCGTGTCCCTGTCGTTGACATTGATGACGATCGTCGTGATCTCCGGGTGCATCCCGGTCAGCTTTTTGACAAATGTGTTGCGCGAAGGCAGAACAGGATCCGTCATCACAAGTGTCACCATGACTTCACCGGTCACACGTCCGACCCTGATCTGGACATAGCGAAGAAGGCCTGCGCCGCGGTCCTCGTCATAGACACGGATCCGGAAATCAGGCAGAAGAGAATAGATGGACTGAATGATCCTGTCCGCCTGAATGTTTTCAAGCATGCAGGACTTGACGGGCACCACCTCGTGAGTCCCCGCCCGATATATACCACAGACCGGTTTTCCCCTGCGGTCCGGCGCGAATACAGAAGTGACCTTGTGGCGATAGTGGTCCGGGGCCTTCATGCGGATGAATTCCTCCGGATACACAAAGCTTCCGATCAGTTCATCGAGAGTCTCCTGCTTTCCACGGATCTGTTCAGCATAAGGAACGTCGATCATTGTGCAGCCTCCGCAGAGAGCGGAAACTGGACAGCGCGATTTCTTCTTCGCGCTCTTGTCCGCGGGACTCTTTCCATCCCTGCTG
>JAUNEM010000035.1:0-4264 GCA_030525515.1 Eubacteriales bacterium | reverse complement strand
TGGAAGAAATCTTCCCGGAAAACTCTTTCTCTACAGGTGTGCTGTTCTTTCTGTAATTGCTTTTTTTGTCTTTCAAAATATCTTTCCTATTTTTGACAGGTGCCTTGTCTTTTATTCACAAAATAGAATGACAGACACAGATAGGCCGCCCGAAGGGAACACCCAACGGGCGGCCGGACCGTCTGCTTTATACTATTTCCCGGTTCGGAACATGGGCAGATTAGACGTTCGCCTTCCAGAATCCGTGCAGATTGCAGTACTCGTAAGCAGCGATGGCCTCTTCGCCATCCGCAATCTTGAACTCAGCGACAGGCTCATCGCCGGGATTGAGGAATTTGAACTGAACGCCCTTGTCAGTCCTCAGAGCGATAAATCCAATGTAATGCTCCTCAAGCATCGGATGAGCAACAGATCCAACCTGAACTTTGATGACATCGCCGGCAACCTCGACAGCGGGAACGTGTTTCTCTTTCGCACCGTCTGTCTCGTTAGCGCGCATCTCATGCATGGGCTCGCCGCAACATGAAGGAGGGCATCCCCTCTTGTTGAGCTTCACGACAACGCTTCCGCACTTTTTACATTTGAAAAGTTTCAGTTCTACCATATAAACCCCTTTCCCCCATTTACAGGGACGCTTCTCAGAGAACCAGAGGTTCTTCTGAGAGCGGATGAATTATTATTACATTAAAAACATTATAACGCATGTCCCCTATAATTTGAAATGAAATTTTTATGACATACATAAAGTAATTGTGCTGTTTGTTCAATCATCTGAACCGATCGCGTAGCGCTCCCGCATCTCCCTTTCTGTGACTATGATCTCCTCCAGAAGCATCCTGGCTGACATTCGATATGCTCCGGAGCCAAAGATAATGATCTGTTCGACTGCGTCGGAAGTCGCCACGGTGACCCTGTATTTTCTGGCCAGGACATGGGCCGTCTTTTCTATATACAGATCGGCTGTCTCCGCTTCTTTGGTAAATACCACATCAATGTTGTGCCAGCGCAGGACCTCTCCGGGGCCTCCCGCCACTTTGTAGGCATCAAAGACCAGGATTACTTTTTCAGATCGGTATCCCGCGAAATTGGAGAGAATATCCATGAGCTTGTCGCGGGCTGACTTGATGTCGGCCATGGCCAGTTCACGCAGGTCGTCCCAGGCAAAAATAATATTGTACCCGTCGACCAGCAGATAATGTTCCTGTGGAAGGGCCTGTTTCTGACCGCGTCTTCCTCCCGCTGCATCCGCCCCGGACAGTTTCCCGCTGCCGGCTGCTTCGCCTTTCGGTCCTGCAGCCTCTTTGCCGCGTGGCGATGCGGCAGCCGCCCCGGCCCCCGAAGGGACTCGCTCACTCTTTCTGCCGGAAACATCCATTTTCTCCAGGCCCCATGGATCGGGGTTCTTTTTTTTCTTTCCCGAAGACCCTGAACCTGAAGGACTCTGGGCATCGAACAGGCCGCTGTCCGTCCCTGCCCGGGGCGGTATGGGACCGTAAGTGCGCTCAAAAATCTGCATCAGCTCCTTTTCCGCGGCAAAAATGGCTTGCTGGCGCTTTTTGAAGGCGTCGTTCTGCCTCCCTCCGGCACCCCCGGCTCCTCCTTTTCCCAGGCCCGGGCCGCCCGCGGAATCATCCGGGTTGTCCAAATCACCGGAAGTTCCCGCGCCGGAACCATTTGTTTTCTCAGAAAAAGCGCCTGTCTCCAGTAAGCGTTTCTGCTTCTCTCTCTCTTCCGCAGCTCTTTTCGCCCGCTCCGCGGCAAGCTCCAGTGACTCCTCCTCTGTCATGGCGGGAGCTTCCTCGGGAAAGCGCCATCCGGTATCGACGTGCATGTAGCTGCGCACCTCATACCAGGGAATGATCGTGCCCGCTCCATGGGAACAGAACACGGAGGAAGAGGGATTGCGAACGTCCAGCTCGGGATCGTAGCCCGACGCGGCGATGATCTCCTCCGCATTCTGACAGGGGACGTAGCCCCTCAGTGAGCAGGACAGAGACCCCGCCCCGCGGGTATAGGCCGCAACCTCCTCGACATAATTTCCCAGTGCCGCCACGGTGACAGTTCCGCGCAGGATTGCAGTATTCTGAATGAAATCGGGCTGGCCGAAGACAGCGTTCCTCTGCTGGAGGTCCGCCATCGCCCTGCCCACATTCTCCTGCGGGACTTCCAGACGGAATTCATAGTCCGGCTCCAAAAGGACGGATTTCGCCATCATCAGGCCCTGGCGGACAGCCCGGTAAGTCGCCTTGCGGAAATCACCGCCTTCGGTGTGTTTGGCGTGGGCCCTGCCGCCCAGGATACTGATCTTCATATCCGTGATCTCCGCGCCGATGAGGACACCGCGGTGGCGGCGCTCCTCCAGATGTGTCATGATCAGCCGCTGCCAGTTCAAGGCCAGATCATTGACGTTGCATCGGCTCTCAAAAACCAGGCCGCTGCCCGGCTCACCGGGCTCCAGCAGCAGGTGGACCTCCGCGTAATGCCGCAGGGGTTCAAAGTGTCCGACGCCCTCAACTGCCTCCGCGATCGTCTCCCGGTAAACGATCCTGGGCTCGCCGAATTCCACCCGCATGCCGAACCGCTGCTGAATCAGGCGCTGGAGAATCTCCCTCTGCACCTGACCCATGACCTGGACAGTGATTTCCTTTTTTTCCTCGTCGTAGGAGAGACGCAGCATGGGGTCCTCTTCCTCCAGAGCCCGCAGCTTGCGGTAGGCACCATAGAGGTCCTGGTCCGGAGGCAGAAGCAGACGGCTCTGCATGACCGGCTGCAGAAGGCGCTCTGTCCCCTCTTCTCCGGCTTCAGTCCCCAGCCCCATGCCGGCACGGGTTGCCGAAAGCCCGGGGACTGCGACAATGATTCCCGCAGGTGCCTCCTGCAGGGCATCAAAACGTTCTCCTCTGTAAAAGCGGAGCTGGCCTGCCTTTTCAGGCAGTCCTTTTTCGTCCGGACTCTCCGGAATCGGCTGCCGGGGCACAAGTACGCCGCCGGTGATCTTCATCCAGGTGAGCCTGGCTCCGCCTGCATCGTGTGTGATCTTGTAGACTCTGGCGCCGAACTCTTCTCCACGGACAGGTACCGGCGCAAGAGTGTCGAGCATGCAGAGCAGGTCATCCACACCCTCTTCGCGAAGCGCCGAACCAAAACAGACCGGAAACAGGCTGCGTCCTGCCACAAGCGCCGCGGCATCCCCGACGGTGACCTCCTCCCCCTCCAGGAAACGCTCCATCAGCTCATCGTCGCAGACAGCAATTTCCTCCTGTATCTCCGCGGAAAAAGAAGGCCTCCCGCTGCCGATGACTTTAGAAGAAAAATCACCCCTGCCGGCGTCCCCGGAAGTAAAATCTCCTCTGTCGGCGCCCCCGGAAGACAAGCCTCCGCAGACTGCCTCCTGCAAAGCCACGCAGGCGCTTCCCAGCTCTGAGCGGATCTGCCCGTAGACCGCCTCGCGGTCCGCGCCGGCCTGATCCATTTTATTGACAAAAATAAAAGCCGGAACCCCGTAATGCTCCAGCAGTCTCCACAGGACACGCACCTGCCCGGTGACACCGTCCGCCGCGCTTATGATCAGGACCGCATAGTCCAGCACCTGAAGCACGCGTTCCATCTCTGTGGAAAAATCCACGTGTCCCGGTGTATCCACCAGTGTCCACACGCGCTCTGTCCCATAGGCCGCGGGACGGGCTGTTCCGGCTCCCGCCCCTGACCTTCCTGCGGACTCCGCTCCATGGGATGCGGGATAGGTCGTGAAGGAAGCCTGTTTGGAAAAAATCGTGATCCCCCGGTCTCTCTCCATATCATTTGTGTCAAGAAACGCATCCCCGTGGTCGACTCTCCCCGCGCTCCGGATCGCGCCCGTGCGATGGAGAACAGCCTCTGAGAGGGTCGTTTTTCCGGCGTCCACATGGGCCAGAAGGCCTATGCACAAGTATTCTTTTCTGTATTCCTTTCTCTCATCCATCAGTCGGACTCCCAGATTGTATGACAGGACGCGGGAAGTTCCCTTCCTTCCCGCGCCGTGATTAATTCAGTCTCCTGTACTGCCTGCTGCCTCTGCCGGGATTTCCGGTCTCCGCGGACAGCGGAGAAATCACGGTCATCTGCACTCAGTATAGTCATTATAACGAAAAACCGCCCCCCTGTGAAGAATCTAAAAAAGCGCAGAAGCTCTTCTGTCAATAGCCTTCTGCCAGTATCCCGATTGTCCCCAGTGTCACCTGAATACCTTTATGCTGCAGGTTCATTAAGAAGCCATTAAGATGTC
>JAUNEM010000188.1 GCA_030525515.1 Eubacteriales bacterium | reverse complement strand
AAGTACTCATCGCCGGAGTATTCTTCTTTATCCGGATATTCACTGTCTTCCGGGCCTCCGGAAGTATCAGATCCTCCAACAGACGCGGCCTCCTGATCCGCATCTTCAGACAGGCCGTCAGGGGATGGCACCTGTCCCTGCACTTGGGCCTCCTGATCCGCATCTTCAGACAAGCCGTCAGAGGATGGAATCTGACTCTGCTCAGCAGCTTCCTTTGCAGCTTCAGCAGCCTCTTCAGCCATTTCCTCAGGCTCTTCTGCAGCGGATTCCGCTTCCGCTTCAGGGGATTTCAGCACTGCCTCTTCAGGGGCTTTCACCGCTGCCGCTTCAGGGGCTTTCATCGCTGCGTCTTCTTCTGTCATTTCCGCGGATGCACTTTCTTCTTCCTCTGTCACATCTTCGGCGGCCTGCCGGCAGGAGAGCTTGGCCCTGTGCAGCAGGTTTCCCTGCCAGTGGATCTCCGGTTCCAGAGCGTCCTCCACCCTGTCCACGGTATCCTCCCCGGGAGGGAGCCACTCCACAATATCCGCCTCGTCCTCCAGGACATCCGTGACCTCCTCCCCCACATAGGTGCGGAGGGTGATCCCTTCATTTTTCAAAAGCTGGCGGAGGGACATGACAAAGGGGTCATTCTCGGTAAAACGCTTTTTGTGCACCAGAAGCGCCAGTTGTTCCGCGAGCCGGTCTGCCCGCTTCTGCACATCGGAAATCTCTTTTCTGTGGAGAGCATCCAGCGCGTCATGTTGTCGCAGCAGCTTGAGGGCCAGTTCTTCTCCGCTCTGTTTCTGAACGAAAGAAGGTATCTCTCTTTTTTCAGGATAGGGGCCAAAATTCATACGCTCTTCCTCCCTTTCTCGTTCCGGCTCATCGCTTTTTCTTCTTTGCAAACAGACGTGCGGTACCCGCCTGTCCGTTCTTCAGATACAACACGCACATGGCGTCAATGATCTCATTGTATTTTGACGGAGTATGAAAAAAGACTCCTGTCCGCTCGGCCGTCTCCAGGGCCCCGGTGTAGGACTCGAGCGCCTCCGCAAACCGTCCCTGACCTCCCAGGGCCTCGCCCAGGGATTTGAGGAAGCCGATCCGCTCCAGGTCATCGTGCCGGGATCCCGCAAGAGCCTCCCTTGCCAGCTTTTCCGCGGCGGTATAGTCTTCGTTCAGAAGAGACATGCGCAGGGCTTCCGCGGAGTCCGCTCCCTGAAGGGCATGCAGGACTTCGTCCGCGCTCTGATAGCGAGCCAGCTCAGACACCTTCAGACAGTTGGACAGGATCTCGTCCAGGCGGGGCGAAGGGTCTGTTCCCGGGAAAGCGGCTCCCGGCTTGAAAACGAATTCCAGCCTCTTTCTGCGCTCTTCCAGCATAGATCCGGCTCCGAAGCGGTCCACGAAAGGGGCACAGCCGGTGTAAAGTTCATAAAACATCAGGCCGGCCTGATAAATGTCGGATGCCGCCGTATATCTGCCGTCGAAATTCTCCGGCGCGTAAATGCTCATCGTCGTTTTGAGGGGAGTGTCCGGCCGGTCCAGGTATGCGCCCATACCGAAGTCCATGACCCGGACGACACCGTTCTGGACCATGACATTGGCGCCCTTGATATCCCTGTGGAGCACATTTTCCCTGTGGGCAAGTGACAGCGCAGTGAAGAACTGGGTCATCAGATCCACGATCACCGATTCGCTGGGAAAATGCTTTGCCCTCCTGCAGCGCTTGATGATGTCCTCCAGCGTGTCGCCTCCCCGCACCAGTTCCATGGCCACATAGGCGCATTCGCCGGCAGGGGTATCCATTTTTCCAAAAGAATAGATAGAGACAAAATGGCGCTTGTGCTCGATGGGAGCATCGGAAGCCATGATCCGGGCAGGCAGGGCACAGTCCTGCAGCATGCCCTCGACGTTTCCGGCTTTGGTGGCCTCCGGCGAGTAGAGTTTGATGGCGACCTCGCGCACGGTCTGGGAGCCCATGAGCTCCTGGGCCCGGTAAACCGTTCCGAAATTGCCGTTGCCCAGCCGGACCAGCAGACGGTATCTGCCGTCTCCCACCGTCTGTCCGCTCAGTTCAGAAACATTCATATCTCTTTCCTCCTGATGAGAGATCACAGGATCATACTGACCTCCGAGAGCAGGGCGTTGAGCTTGGTCAGCTTGTCCTCGCTCAGTTCGGCGATCATATCCGGATCCTTCATGGATATGCTGTCGAAGCGCCGTGTCACCTTGTCCACCAGATTGAGACGCTTCTGCTGCAGGAGCACCTCGGCGTCGGCGTCGTTGTAGACGGGCACGATCGAAGTGTCGCTGCCGTTGCGGACGACCCGGACTAAAGGTACGCCGACCAGCTGCCGCAGCTGTGAAGCCAGCTTCTCCTGAATATACTGGTTCATCAGGTTGTCCAGTTCACGTCCGCCGAAATAGCCGTTTCCGCGCTTGATCGCCTCTTCGTTTTTGTCATAGACGATCTTGGCGATCATCTCCAGGACATCATCGTCGCAGACCAGGCGGCTGTCGTGGGTCTCGCTGTAGTTGCGGGCGATCTTGTTAAGGTTGTGCTCCGCAATTCCCTTGAGGGCCTCCAGAGAGAGGGCATTGAATACGACGATGCCTCCCCTGCGCATGATTCGTCCGATGAATTCAGGGCGGAAGCATTTCTCTCCGGATTTCTGATGGACCTCTGTGTTGAATTTGTTTTTGACTATATTTTCAATCTCTTCCGTGGGTCTGCCGCGCCTGAGCATATCGGCGATCTCATACTGGCCGATGTTGGAGGTCAGTACGAAGAAGGCCTTGCTGCCGGAGGCGGAGACGCCGCGCATGTCCGTGATGACGCCTTCGTCAAAGAGGTTGAGGAAGGGGTCCCAGACGGCGGGATGGGCTTTTTCCACCTCGTCGAGCAGTACGACGGAATAGGGATCTTTATTCAGATCATTGATCAGCTTGCCGCCCTCCTCGTAGCCGACATAGCCGGGCGGGGTGCCGATCAGACGGGAGACACTGTGGGACTCGCCGAAATTCTCCATGCTGAAGGTGATCAGCTTGCGGGAGTTGGCGTAGATCTGGGCGATCTGCTTGGCCAGCTCGGTCTTTCCGGTGCCGGACAGGCCGGCGAAGACAAAGACCGCGGCGGGGGCTTTTTTGTCCACCATGCCCTTCTGGATCAGGTCCAGACGGCCCGCCACCTTGGCAACCGCGGCGTCCTGTCCGACCAGATTCTGTGACAGCAGATAGACATAGTCCTTGTCCGCGCCCGTGCCCAGGATGGTCTCGGCGGGAAGGCCGGTCTTGTCGGCCATGGAAGCCGCCAGGTTCTCCTTGGTCACAGTGGGATTTCTCTTTCCCCGCATCTCAGCCTCAGCGGCCGTGTCGGAGGCTGTCATGGACAAAAGCTGGATGGCCTTTTTGGGAAACCGCTGGGAGATCAGATAGTCATTGGCCATGCGATAGGCGGTCTGCGCGATTCCCTTGGCGAACTCGACGCCGTATTCCCTGGAAATCTCCGGCAGGGCCTGCTCGATCATCTCCAGTGCCTCCTGCTTGCCAGGCTCGGCGACGGCAACGGGGGCGGCGCAGGCTCTCAGCTGTTCTCCGTCCTTGTCCAGCTCTGTAAAATCAGTCTCACCCGCCACGATCATCAGGCGGTAAGTGTTGTGCTGCAGTCGGCGGGCAATCTCAGCGCTGTGGGCCTTCATATAATTGGCAAAGCCCTCCAGGACATAGATCCGGTCCGGCTCGTCCTCGAAAAAGCGGAGCAGCTTCTGAACGGCGGGCTCATAATCGGCTTCCTCCAGAGAGGACAGGTCAAAACGGATGACCTGGACCTGGCGCAGGCTGGGATATCTGCCGTCCCTGAGTTCAGAGGCGATCATGTCAGCGACAGTGCTCAGCCCTATGCCGGGTTCTCCGTGCAGCAGGACATTGCGGCCTTTTTTGCGGAAAAAGACACGGACGACTGCCTCGACGACGTCGCTGCGGATGATGACCGGACGCTTCTGGGAGCTCAGGTTCTTGCACTCGCAGATCTCCAGGGGAAGGACCGGTTCGATCACATCCGGCTCCCTGACACTTCCGATGACAGAGAGGATTTCCTCCGTCTGAATGTGGAGAACAGTCTCAAAGAGGTACTGGATCTTGGGCTGGTCGCAGCGCAGAAGGGCGGCCAGAATCTCACGCTCTCCCCCCTTCGACTCTCCTGTCTCCAGAGCGGCCTGAACCGCCTGCTCCAGAATCTCGTCAGCGCCGTCCCGGAAGCTGGAGCGGAGGGGCGGCAGTTCCTCTGCCAGGGGGTCATCCTGGGGAAACGTGTTCTGCAGATAGGTACTGATCTTGGTCCCGGTCGTGGCGACGCCCATCTTGCGCAGGATCAGATGCGTATAGCTCTCCTTGCACAGGAGCATGGAGGCCAGCAGGTGGGCGGGCTCCGCGGCTTTTTCCCCGCAGCGTGCAGCGACCGCCAGGGCCTCTGCTGTCAGATACTGGGCCCTGTCTTTCAGGCTGTCCATGACAAGGTTTCCGTCCTTGTCAAAGATCTCCGCTTTGACCCGGGAGGCCCGAATGGCCTGATACAGTTCCCCGTGCCGGAACAATCCGGTGAGCACCACGCTCTCGGGCATTTTTTCGGCATTTTCAAAAATTTTCTCTACCAGATCGGAAACGCCGGCTCCGTCCGGCATCTCGTCCAGCCAGGTCCCTACCGGCTCCCTGAAAAAGTCTCTGAGAAAAGGATTGGGCTGGAAGGACCCGGGTTCCAGGCAGGTCTCAAAGGCGACGCGGCAGTCGCGGGTCCGCACCCCTTCCGCCATAAAATGTTCCAGAAGGCTGCGCGTGCGGGTCAGCTCCAGACGGTCCTCCTCCTCAAGATCCAGAAACTCCCGGCTCATGGTATCCACCGTGATCAGGCTCAGCAGAAGATCGGCTTCCCCCAGGAAGCGGAGACGGTCCCGTACCGACCGTTCCATCGCGTTGTCAAGCAGCAGTCCCAGAGAAGGTTTGAAGCGCCCTGTGTCCAGCTCCTGCATTCCGTTTTTCCACATAAGTCTCTTCCTTTCCGGTATCTGTCTGTCAGCCCTTGGCTCAGTTATTGATTGGCTTTACTCTCTTTTCATTCAGGACACTTTCATCCCGGAAATTTTGATTCCGGAATTTTCTTTCCGGAATT
>JAUNEM010000187.1 GCA_030525515.1 Eubacteriales bacterium | reverse complement strand
TCGCGTCCTGCCGTATGCGTCCTATCGTGCATGTCCTGACGTTCGCGTCTGCAAGAAGCAAAAGTGCTGCGGCCGCGCATCCACTTCAGGCCCCGCTGCCGGATCATAAAGCAATAAATAACTGTCATTTCGCAGCCGCGCCGAGAGCCTCGCGAAGGGCTTCCAGATTCTTTGTCATGAGGGAAAGGCAAGTCTCTCCCGATTGAAATTCATCTCTGGTCAGGTTGTGACAGGAGTGGAGCTTCAGGACCCGGACAGGTTCCTGTGTATCATCGGAAACGTTTACCTCCTGATCCGCAGCCATTTTCATTTTCAAGTTGACGGCTTCACAAATTGCCCTGGCGATATTGCCGTTGGAAAACTCGATCTGAAAGACAACCGGAAGACGCTCTTCATATGCTTTATCAATCAAAAAAGCAATCGTCGAAGCGCTGGGCTCGGATTCGGATGAACAGCCGGAGAAAGCCGCGTAGCAGGTCAGCCCCAGTTCCTCCGCAAGATAGCGGAAAGGAAAGCGGTCACCGAACAGAATCGTCCTGCGGGCAGCACCCGCCGCCATCTCACGATATTCCGCGTCCAGTTCTTCAAATGACGTCTGGTAGGAATGGCCGTTTTCCCGGTAAACCGCCGCGTTCGCGGGATCCGCTTCACAGAATATCTCTGTCAGTTTTTCAATCAGGATCACGCAGTTTTCGGGAGAGGTCCAGACATGCTCGTCGGGCTCTTCTTCGTGCCCATGGTCATGGTCTTCCTCCGCGCCGGACTCCTCTTGCCCGTGGTCATGGCCTTCCTCTGCAGCGTCCTCATGCCCGTGGTCATGGTCTTCCTCCGCGCCGGACTCCTCATGCTCGTGGCTGTGGCCTTTCTCCTCCATCATTCCTTCGAGATGCTCTTCGGCATAGGTCTGCACTAGGTCCAGCAGACGCACCGCCCGCGGTCCCTCCTGGTCATCTTTTACGGAGTCAAGTATATTTTCCACCCATACATCGTTTTCGCCGCCCACGTAAATGAAGAGATCGCTGTTCTGTATTGTCTTGATATCCTGCGGTGTGGGTTCATAGGAGTGCACCTCTTCGCCCGGCTTGAGCAGCATAGTCACGTCCGCACAATCCCCCGTGATCTGCCTGGCAAAATCATACTGGGGAAAAAACGTCGTCACGACCTGCAGACGGGAGTTTTCCTCTGCGTCAGATGTGGAAATCCCGGCCGCCGTCTCTGTATTCATACCGGCAGCAGGCGAAGTTTCCGATGCGTCCGGACTATGTCCTGTTTGCTGTACTCCCTTCGCCCCGGTTCCGCCGCATCCGCTCAGGACCAGAATCAGAAGGAGCAAAACACAGACAGCCTTCCTGTATAAGTTTTTTCTTTTCATCATCATTCCGGTCACGCTTTCCCGCGGCAGTCTCCGCACACGCCGTAGAGCACGGTCTGGATGTTGTCCATGCGGAAGCCGCTCTTCTCCTCCAGCAGACGGGCCATATCCTCAATTTCGCTGCGCTCTATGTGAAGAATCTTCCCGCACTTTTCGCACTTGCAGTGGATGAAGCGCGCATGCCCCTGCTGCGCTCCTATGTATTCGAAGCAGGCCGCGCTTCCGCTGTCCACCATATATTTGCGCATACTGCCGTCCGCCACCAGCTGTTCAAGCTGCCGGTATATGGTAGCGACGCCCATCGTGCTCCCGCAGCTGCGGAAATGGTCATGAATCTCATTGACCGTCACGTGCTCGCCTTCCCTGGTGCTCAGATACGCGATCAGGGCTTCTCTGTTTTTGGACCTGTAATGCATCCCGCTTTTTACAGCCATTTTCTGTCCCCTTTTTGAAAATGATTCTCATTTTACAGTCTTTGCATTATAACGCATCCACAAAGCTTGTCAAGACAGGCTTTTCCGAAACTGCAAAAAAAGACCGGCAGGCCTTCCCGGAACCGCATAAGCCGGGTAACAAAAACGACCGCGTTCCGGCTTTGCCGGCCTGCGGTCGTTTTTCCTTTCAAAAGGGGACAGGAGGAGACAGGGGACGGTTCTCCGTCTCTTTTAACCCCGGGAAGGAGACAAAGAACCGTCCCCTTCCCCCTGTCTCCCCGAGCATTCATCCCTGCATCTTTGTCATTTTTCCGTCGGAAATCCTCCAGTATTCCCCGCGGATTTCCTCGGTTTCATCTGTCCGGAACAGGTAACTGCCATCGGGAATCGCGTAAAAGGTATGCCCCATGCTGTCCCTGAAGGTAATATCCTCAAACAGCCTCATTCCATCCACATAATCATCCTTCACTGCCTGATAATGCGGAAGAATGTTGTATTTTGTCAGCCCGAGCCCTGGAATAAAGCGGCGGTAGTCCGGGGCGACAGCCTCTCCGGGCATCTCCGGCTGGGCATAGACAATCTCCGCACAGTTCATGCTGCCGGCACTTATTCCCATGACGATCCCCTCAAATCCTCGGATTTTCTCAGCCAGGCCGATTTCCATGAAAAAGGCGTTTTCTGTGGGCACATGTCCTCCGCTCAAAATGATCATGTCATAGCTTTGCAGCTTCTCAACACTCTCCCTTCCATTGCGGCCGTCGCAAAGGTCAAGGCATTCAATGGACAGCCCCGTATCAATCAGCACTCCCTCAAAAAAATCCCTCATCTGCTCATTCTGAGCTGCCGCATCTGGAAATGCGGCAATCAGCAGGCAGCGGGACTGCTCTTTCCAGTTCCGCCTCAGTTCCTGTGCCAATCCATTTGCCGGGTCAAACCCTTTAAAAGGTGCCGGTGCACCGCTCCGGTAGGCACCTGTTGGACTGCTTGTCAAAAAAAGTATCATTACTATTCCCGCCCTTTCTGAAATTTAGATATAATAACACTGCAAATCAGAAAAGCTCTGTTCTTTTCCCTGCCACGGAAATTTTCCGTATTAACTATATTTTATTCGTCTTTATAATAATGATTATGAGGGAATTTTACCATATCGTTTTTTTAAGAAATATTTTAAGAAAGCTGCTGGGCGAACCATTTGAGCCATTCGGAACATTGATACAGACATGGAAAAGGGGGGTAATGTGAAAAAACTGTTTACTGACAACAGAACTGCAGGTATCCTGCGCATGCTCGGCACGAAATCCGGTCTGACAGTGGCCGTTATGGCGGAACAGCTGGGGGTCAGCGAGCGGACAGTCCGCAATGACATCCGGCAGCTAAATGAAGATCTCGAGGGAAGCGCCACGATTGAGGGCGTCCAAGGGCGTTACAGCCTTCGGATTTTCGATCCTGCTGCATATAAAAAGACTTTCGAAAAAATCTGCGACACAAACGGGCTCTTTGACACACCCCGGGGACGGCAGAACTACGTGTTCGGAGAACTGATGCGGGCCGACGAGCCTCTGCTGACAGATGAGCTTGCTTATGAGATGAATGTCGGCCGTACCACACTGGTCAGCGATCTCAAAAAACTTCGCGAGGAACTGGATGCATGGAACCTCAAAATTGTCGGCAAGACAAGCAAGGGCATGATCCTGCATGGAAACGAGCTGGATATCCGCACCTATGTCCTGGAGAACTGCTTCGAGGCTCTCTACAGCGATTATCCCCTCGACGATGATATCCGGGGAATGATCCGCGAAGAGATGGATAAAAAGGCCTTTGAAAAGCAGGTCGTCATTCAGTTTCAGCGCTATCTGCTGTTGATGATGGACAGATTTCTCACCGGTCATTACATCGGCAAGCTGACAGATGCCTACTACAACCTGACCGCAAACGGAGAGTTTTTCCGGGTCAATGAACTGCTGGACAGGATCGGCGGATATCTCCATGTGGATTTCCCGGTGGAGGAAAAGATTTTCGCCTTCCTTCCATTCGCCGGTATGCGGACGCCTGCCGATCTGGGTTCTGTAAAAGAAATGGAACTGGATGAGACGATCCAGCCCCTTTCTGAAAAAATCATGGAACAGATCCGGTCAGAACTGGATATTTCCATTAATCCCAGGGATTTCGCGAATGAATTTGCTTATCATCTAATGTTCATGCTGAACCGTCTGCGCTTCAAGATCCGCCAGCCCAATGCCATGCTGGAGGAACTCAAGACCAAGTTCCCCCTGGCCTATGAGATGTCCGGCATTGCCGCCCGCGTCATCGAACGGGAAAAGGGTCTGAAGGTAACAGAGGACGAAAGAGGCCATCTGGCTTCCTATTTCGGTGTTTTCCTCGTGGAAAACAACCTCGGCCAGCAGCGTCCCTTCCGCATTACAGTCATCTGCGGCACAGGCCGCGTGACCTCCCGTCTGATCAGCGTGCAGCTGCGCAAGATCATGGACAGCCAGGTCCAGATCCGCACTATGTCGGACGCGGCAGCGACTCCCGGGGAGCTGGACAACTGCGATGTCATCCTGACGACCGTGGAGCTTCCCTTCACTCCGAAGAAACCGGTGATCCGGATCCGGGAGATTTTCGATGAAAAGGAACTCAAGCACAAGCTGGAAAAGGTCCGCTACTGGGATCAGGTCGAAATGCCCATCCTCGATGACAACCAGTACATCATGAGCAGCCTGCTGGATGAAGACCGCGTATTTTTCTTTGAAAAGGGCCGCTCCTACATAGATGCCCTGAATGAGATGATTGAAATTCTGACCGATGAAGGCCAGATTGACGAAGGATTCGGAGAGCGCCTCTTTGAGCGCGAGGAAAAAGGCACCATGGTCTTTGACAACGGCGTCGCGATCCCCCACGGAATCCAGACCGTCAACGACAAGATGCTCCTGGCGGTGGGTATCTTCGAAGAGCCCACTGAGCATAAAGGCCACCCCGTCCGCGTCATCTTCTTCATGGCTCTCCCCGAGCAGTCCGATGCCGACGACATGCTCATGATCCGTGTCTATGACGAGCTGCTGGAAATCTCCCGGGATACCGACATGCTCAAGGCCATCGCCGGGACACAGACCTGGCCGGAGCTCCTGCGGGTTCTGTATAAAAAAGCATGAGCCGCCTGAAAAGCCGCCAAAAAATGCTGTCAGAAACATTGTCGGAAACAATGTCAGGAGCTGTATCAGGAAAAGTCTGCGAAACCTGTAAAACAACCGCCTGAAGCCAATACAAAAGCCGCCTGTGAGGGCGGCTTTTTGCTGCTCATTTTTGCTGAGCATTTTTACTGCATTTTCAGCTGTGTATTTTTTTGCAGTTTACTGTT
>JAUNEM010000186.1 GCA_030525515.1 Eubacteriales bacterium | reverse complement strand
ACATGTCCTGAGGGTCCAGAATGATCGTATCCGCCGTGCTGCGGCAGCACTCCGAGCATCCCTCGCAGTCCGCGCAGCCCACCGGCACCATATCCTCCGGCGTATAAAAACGGCCGTCATAAATTTCCTCTATAGAACCTTCCCGTATCATAATGAACCTCTCTCCCGGTGAGAATTTCCCTCCCCGGGTCTCCTGATCAGGAAAGACAGCAGGATTGCGACGACAACAGCTCCGAAAAGAAGGAGGAGGGAGCTGAAGAAGGACTGGGTCCTGTCATAGAGCCTTCCCGCAAGAACCGCCGCGAAAGACGTAAAGAGGGCGTTGGTGGGGACGATTGAAAAGTTGGTGGAATACCAGGTCCTGCCGTAGAAGTCCGAGATCAGAGGGGCGATGATCGAGGCATTTCCTCCGTAGGCAAAGCCGCCGGCGATGAATCCGACGACGATCAGCGGGAAAACGCCTGTCAGAATAGCCAGGATCATCATCACGGCGGAGAAGGCGAAGGTCCCCATGACCATCCACATAGTCACGCGGTATCCAAACCGGTCATAGACTGTGCCGGTGCAGATTCTGCCCACAGCGTTCATGATGGAAATCATTCCGACGACGGTCGCAATGGTATTTCCGGAAAGAGTGGTGCCCACTTCTCCCGCGATGCCGCTTGCCTGTCCGACCAGTGTCAGCCCCGCTGCCGTCAACAGCGATACCCAGATGTAGAACAGCCAGAAGGAGGCTGTACGCAGCATCTTTGAGGGAGGAATATCAGAGGCAGGCTCCCTGCGGCTCTTTTTCTGCCCGCTGCCCGACTCCAGTTCATGAGCTTTCGGCAGGCGGAAAACTGCGGCTCCGGTCAGGGCCGCCGCCAGCATGAGAACTGCCACGATCCGCAGTCCCATAGCCCAGGTCCGGCTCCCGTCCGCGGGCGCCAGGGCGGCGAAGAGCTTGCCCGCTATAAAACTGCTGAGTCCGAAGGCAGCCAGCAGGGTACCCGAGGTCACTCCCTGCCGGTCCGGGAACCAGGCAGAGACCGTGCTGACTACAGAGTTGTAGCAAAGACCCGTCGCAAATCCGCACATGGCTCCGTAACCGATGTACAAGGGCAGCGGTGCCTGGGCAAGGGACGCAAGAGTCATTCCTCCGGCGAAAAGAAGACCCCCGGCCAGAAGCACCGGCTTAGGACCTGTCCGCTTGTAGACGACTCCGCTGGCCAGACCCCCGAGTGCGTAAAACATCATCGTGACCGTAAATGTCATGGATAAGGTCTGCGCGCTCCAGGAGGGGAAGGTCGCGGAGATTGATTTCGAGATAATAGTCCAGGTGTAGACGGTCCCTGCCAGCAGCATGATCGAAAGTCCCACGGGCAGGAAGATCATTCGGTTCGTTTTTTTCATGATGTCTTTCCTTTTTTGCTCTCCGGTTTCAGCTTTACGATACGCGTATCGTTTACAATCAGCCTGCGCTTATATTACTCTCAATGAGCACAGATAACAAGAGTGCAAAATCCTGTCGATACAGGATTTTGCACTCCGGATTTTTGGCCGCACAGCTGCCAGACATTCTGTGTTCCTTCACCATTTTCGCCTTCGCGAAAACACTTCAGGCTGCCTCTCTTACGAGCGGCATTGGCGTAAAGAGAGAAAAACCGCGCTGATGCGACGATTTTTCCCTCCGCAGGTTTTATCTTAAAAAATTTTGTTCAACACTCTCAGGCAATCGAAACCACTTCGTAATCCTTGGCTTCAACAGCTGCCTTCAGAACATCATTGGCGACCTCAGCGTCCATGGATACGATTGCGGTTCCCTTCTCGTGGCTGACTTCCGCGCCGGACACGCCTTCAAGAGCCTCGAGGGCCTTTTTGACAGTTGCCTCGCAGTGAGGGCACATCATACCTTTGATTTCCATTGTCTTCTTCATGAGATTCTCCTTTCTCTCTGCCTCAAGGGCCTTCTGTTCTTCCATTTCCTTCTGCCGGCTGTATTCCGCCAGAAGCTTCCCGTCCGCGTCGGGCAGAACCGGGTGTTTTTCATTATTTCCCCAGCGCCTGCCGTCGCCCTTCGTGTCGTGGACCGACATGAGGTTGAGGCGGAGCGCATTGGTGACTACGCAGAAGCTCGACAGGCTCATGGCGAGCGCGCCGAACATGGGATCCATGGTGATTCCCAGCGGAACGAGCAGGCCCGCCGCGACGGGGATCAGGATTGAGTTGTAGATCAGAGCCCAGAAGAGACCCCACAGGATGGTCCGGTAGGTCTGGCGGCTGAGGCGCACGGCGGCGCTCACGTCGGTCAGACGGCTCTTCATCAGGACGACATCCGCCGCGTCAATGGCGACGTCCGTGCCGGCGCCGATCGCGATGCCGATGTCAGCCCGGGTCAGGGCGGGAGCATCGTTGATTCCGTCGCCGACCATGGCTGTCCTGCCCTTCTCCTGCAGGAGACGGATGACCTCCTCCTTTCCTGCCGGAAGGACGCCGGCCACGACCTCGTTGACGCCCGCCTGGCGTCCGATCGCCTCCGCAGTGCGGCGGTTGTCGCCGGTCAGCATGACAACGTGAATGCCCATATTGCGGAGCTCGGCGATGGCCTGGGCGCTGTCCTCCTTCATGGTGTCAGCCACAGCGATCGTACCCAGGAATTTCCCGCCGCGGGCAAAGAACAGGGGAGTTTTCCCCTCTTCCGCCAGCCTGTCCGCAGTCTCCCGGATCTGCGCGCCGAACCCGCTGTCCCCGGTCAGCCTGCCTGTGATAAAGGCAAGATTTCCGCCGGCCATTTCCTTTCCGTTGCAGACTGCCGTGAGCCCGTTGCCCGGCAGGGCCCGGAAGTTCTCCACGGAGAACTGTCTGTAGGCAGCCGCGCAGGCGATCACAGCTTTTGCAAGAGGGTGTTCGCTGTGGGATTCCAGGGCAGCCGCATAGGACAGCAGCTCCTCCTCCGTGATTCCCTCTGCCGGCAGAATATCCGTCACGACGGGTTCTCCCTTTGTGATCGTCCCGGTCTTGTCGAGGGCGATGATCTGCACATTGCCGGTCTCCTGCAGAGATTCCGCGGTCTTATAGAGAATGCCGTTTTTCGCTCCCATGCCGCTGCCGACCATGATGGCGACCGGGGTCGCGAGACCCAGAGCGCAGGGGCAGCTGACGACCAGGACCGAAATGCCGCGCGCGAGGGCAAAGCCGACGGGGCGGTGCAAGATAAACAGCCAGAAAAAGGTCACGACCAGGGCGATCGCGATGACTGCCGGAACAAAGACGCCCGAGATCGTATCCGCCAGCTTTGCGATCGGGGCCTTGGTGGCGGCCGCGTTGCTCACCATCTGGATGATCTGGGCCAGAGTGCTGTCCTCGCCGACCCGAGTCGCCTCGCAGCGCAGAAAGCCGGACTGGTTCAGGGTTGCCGAGGAAACTTCATCGCCGGGGTTCTTGTCCACCGGAATGCTCTCTCCGGTCAGGGCGGCCTCATTGACCGCGCTGCTGCCCTCCACGACAATGCCGTCCACAGGGATATTTTCACCGGGACGGACGACGAAGATATCGCCCTTTCGGACATCGTCGATACCGATTTCCTGCTCCTGACCGTCTCTGACGACGGTGGCGGTCTTGGGCGCCAGCTTCATCAGACTCTTGAGGGCGTCCGTCGTTTTCCCCTTGGACCGCGCTTCCAGCATCTTGCCTACCGTGATCAGGGTCAGGATCATGGCCGCCGACTCAAAGTAAAATTCCATCATGTACTGAGAGACCGCGGCGGTATTTCCGTCCGCCTGTGCCCTTGTCATGGCAAAGAGCATGGCTGTGCTGTACACGAAGGCTGCCCCGGATCCCAGCGCGATCAGGGTGTCCATATTGGGAGCCCCGTGGAAGAGGCTCTTAAATCCGCTGACAAAAAACTTCTGGTTGATCACCATGACGATACCTGCCAGAAGCAGCTGCAGCAGGCCCATGGCAATATGATTCCCATGGAAAAAGGCCGGAAGCGGAAATCCCAGCATCATATGGCCCATGGAAAAATACATGAGAACCAGGAGGAAGCCCAGGGAAGTCAGAAGTCTCCTCTTCAGGACCGGCGTCTCGCGGTCCTTGAGCGCGTCCTCCTCTGCGGCCAGCTTTGCGGAAAGGCTGCCGGCAGAGCCGGCTCCGCTGCCTGCCCCAGCGTCTACGCCCTTGGGAGCCGCCCCGTAGCCGGCATTTTCAACCGCCTGCATGACAGATTCCGGCGAAGCAGTCCCTTCCACCGCAAGTGTATTGGTCAAAAGACTGACATTACAGCTTGTCACGCCGTCCACCTTCGAGACGGCTTTTTCAACACGAGCCTGACAAGCGGCGCAGCTCATGCCTGTAACTGTGTACTGATCCATTTTAAGCCTCTTTTCCTGTCCCTGCCGGGTTCGGAATCTTTCTTCAAGCCCCATACCTGCGGCCATTGTTCCGCGTTCACAGACATGTTTGTGAACGCGGAGTCACAGCCACAGGTATGGCTGAACTCACAAATACAAGTGCGGGGCCTGCCCGCTGAGTTCAGGACTCACCGCATCATTTTCTGCAGGGTCTTAACCAGCTCTTCCATCTTGTCCTCGTTTCCCTGCCGCACATCCTCCGCGACGCAGCTGCGGATATGGCTGGAGAGGAGCACCTTGCAGAAACTCGACAAGGCGCTGCTCGCCGCGGATGCCTGATTCAGGATATCTATACAGTAGGCGTCTTTTTCGACCATGCCTTTGATCCCCCGGATCTGTCCTTCAATCCGGTTCAGACGGTTGATCAGGTCTTTATGCTCTTTTTCCGAGCGAACCTTTTTCCGACCTCCGCAGCAGCACTCCCCGTTCTCCATGTATTCGCTTCCGGCTTCTGCCGTCTCTGCCGCTGCTTCCGCCGCCGCGTTCAGTATCTCCTGTCCGGGATTACTCATCTTCCTACCTGCCTTTATCCAGCATTTTTTTACTCTTCCACAGCATGCCGGAGCACTTCCGTGCTCAGGCATCGTCAGCTCTGCTGTGTTTTTCCGCTCTGTCATAAAGCAGCAACGGCAGTACAGCAGCCGGCTCATCATACCCCCCAGGGGTATTCTCGAAAGTCATTGTATACCCCTCCCCCGTATATTTCAACCCCTTTGTGTAAAAAAAACAGCTGGCTGAAGTGAAAAGTTAAATTCCACTCTGACGGGGTCAAAGTGGAAAGCAGTC
>JAUNEM010000185.1 GCA_030525515.1 Eubacteriales bacterium | reverse complement strand
GCTGAAATGTGCGATTGACCGCTTCTATTCCGCATTGTATCCGGCAGCCCCCGGGTGAGACGACAGTTTTTGATTGTTGCCTCTCCCGGGTATTTTCATTCTTATAAATCAAATCTCATCCTGAAACATACGGCTGCAAGACCGAAATGTCCTGCAGTCTTTTTTGCGTTCACAGACCTGAACAGCAAAAAATCTTTCCCAAGGGGTTCATGAATCATGCACCCCCTTCAAAACTTACATATGAAATGGATCCGTCCCGTATTCCAGGAGACATCGATACTCCCCTTCATCGACTTGACCAGCGATTCGGCTATGGAAAGGCCGATCCCGTACCCGCTCCTGTTTGTGCGCTTTCCGGAGCTTTCTGCACTGAGAGCCGCTACAGTGCCCGCCGATATGGTATGCGCCTCATCCTTTCTGTAAAACCGTTCAAAAAAGCGGGAATAATCTGCGTTTTCACCTTCTGCATAATCGTTGGATACCGTGAGAACGGCCCCTTTCCTGCTGCGCGCAAGTTCGACCCTGATGGTTCCTCCGTCATCGCAGTACTTGATGGCATTGTCAACAAGTAGTGACGTAAGCTGACGCATACTGCTGTCATTGGATTTTATGACCAAGGAATCCGGAACCGTCATTTCCAGCTTCTTGCCTTCGCTTGCCGCTACGGGCGCAAAGGAGTCCGCCGTTTCCGATACTGCCGCCGCAATGTCAGTCTGCGTCAGTTCTCCGTCTGTCATTTCCTGCGCGCGCACGATCTGCACAAGGTTTCCGATCAGTCCCGTCATCCGGTCCACCTGCCTCAGCGTCGACTGGGACCACTCCGACTCGCCGTCCATCAATTCCTGCATTTCCGTATTAGCTTTGATCACAGCTAGAGGTGTCTTGAGCTCATGGCTGGCATTGGTGATGAACTGCTTCTGCTTTTCCATATTCTCCATTTCCGTGCGCACAAATCCTTTGGAGAGCAGCCGCATAATGAAGAAGGACAGGATCGTTCCGAACCCCAGTATGGAAAGCGCCGATATAAGAACACGGCGCATCATGCTCAACTGCTCGGTCCTGTCCAGATAGATGACAATCGTACCGCCCTCTTCTCTGTCTGCACAGTAGTAATAGTATCTTCCGAAGTTTCCGAAACGGAAGGGTCTGTCCAGCGCAATCCTCGCGTACTTTTCCGCCTGCTCCTCGTCGAGGTAGGCGATGTGGCTTGTCTTGATCACCGAGACTGACTCATCCTCATCAAACAATACGGCAAAATAGCGCGTGGTATAATAGAAATCCGGCGTTTCTCCGAAGAAATCTCCCATGCCGAAAATACTTTGCAGGCTCCACTCCATGGTCTCCGAGAAGGAATTGTCGTGCCCATCCTCTGCGTCTGCATCGCTGTCATGAGCCTCTTCACTGTTGCCCTGGCTCGTACCCGGCTCCGGCAGGTCCCCGTCGTTCTCCGCGATATAGCGCATGATCTGATGCGCCTCGTTGCGGATGGTGATCGTGCTGAAAAGGTAGATCATTCCGCCCATGATCAGCATGACGCAAAAAAGGGTCAGCGTAGAGGCCGTTATGAACCGATTCCTGATTCGTTTGATTTCATGTTCTGTCATAAGTCATGATCCCGTCTGCAGGCCCGATGCCTGCTGCACTATTTTGACCTGAGCATATAAGCCCCGCTGCGCTCACCCGTCAGCTGTGCTGCCGCCCCGATGCCCGCAAGTTTTCTCTTCAGATATTTGACGTAAAGATAAACCGTGCTCTCATCGGCCGAATCATCTCCCCTCCAGACATGTTCCAGAATATAGTCCGTTGTCAGCTCCTTCCCGCCGTGCAGAGCAAGCAGATGGAGCAGCTCGCACTCCTTCATGGAGAGGCGGACACTGTTCTCCGCAGCCAGTTCCAGAGTGTCTGTGTTGAGAGAAAAGTCCGCGTAGGTCACAAGACTGCCGGAATACTTGGTCTTTCTCCTGGTCATGGCGTTGACCCGGGCCAGAAGCTCCTTCATGGCGAAGGGCTTGGGAAGGTAGTCGTCTGCGCCGGCATCGAGGCCCGCGACGCGGTCATCCACTTCCGACTTGGCCGTCAGCATGAGGACCGGAACGTTGATCCCCCGGCTGCGCATGTTCTTAAGAGCGGTGATTCCGTCCATTTTGGGCATCATGATATCCAGGATCACTGCATCATATCCGCTCAACTCAAGCTGTTCCAATGCGGCTTCACCATCATATACACTGTCTACTTCATAGCCGAATTTCTGCAGCATTACTGTCACTACGCGGTTGAGGTCTGTTGTGTCTTCCGCAATTAATACTTTCACCTTCTAAATATCTCCTCTCATCGGATCAGTGCAGTTCCCGGATCATGTCCCGCAGCGTCTGCATAGAAGAATCTGTGGATGCCAGCTCATCCGCACAGCGCTTAAGCTCGGCTGAAATGAGAGCGGTATTGCCGCCTATCTCTTTTTTGTACTTGAGGTGGTGCTCCAAAGCCGCCCAGGTATCCATGGAAATGGTCCGCAGCTGGATCTCCGCGTAAATCTTTTCATCGACAATAATGATCATATGAAAGCTTCGGTATCCGTTGGGTTTGACATGACGGATATAGTCCTTTTCCTCGACCAGGCGTATGCGTGGCAGTGCCAGCAGCCGGTCCCGGATCGTATAGATATCGTCAAGAAAGGCGCAGACCACGCGCAGGCCGATCGCGTCGTGGATCTTCTCCAGCGCCGATTCGGGCGTCTCGGGAAGACCCTTTCGTCTGCATTTCTCCCGCATACTCTCTTCCGACTTGATCCGGCCAAGCAGATGTTCAACGGGGTCCATCCCCAGTTCCCCTGCCATCTCGTTTCGGATCTTTGTTATTTCCTCAAGCACCATCTGCATCGTCTCTTCCAGCAAAGGCCCGGAAGTGCCGTAGATGCTGAGGGGGATGTCTTTTACTACAGGTTGATTCAACGTACTCATAGTTCCTCCAGAACAGATGGCAGCATGTGATTTAGTTTCAGCTGCAGTAGATGTCGGGATGCACCCTGATTATACCATATAAGCATCACTATTGGGTCTTTTGGACCTGGGATCAAATGACCCTCTTGCCTCCGGCAGCGTCAAATTGCCTTGTCCCCCCCTCTCCACAGTAACCGGGAAAAAAGAAAAAGAAGGATTGCCGGTCATCGAAATCTGCCCTGTGATACGCAAGGAATTACTTAAACAAACCAGACTGGAAGTTCCAAAACGTTTTCCCTGAGCATTCCAAGGGCAGGACACATACTGATAACAGCACCCATCCAAATATTACTCTTTCCCAGTGAAAGTATGAGTCTTCTGGCATGTTCTTTTACATGTCCGGCGATCAGTATCAGATTGCTGATCACTGTACGGATCCTTCGGCGCTTAACTTTGCGCTTCGTTTTGGGAGCGCTGCTGCTCTTGAGCGATTTCTGTCCGATAACGCGGAGAATGTTGTAAGCAAGAACGGTAAGCTCCAAGACAAGCTCGTTGGTGTCAAATTTCCCGGAAGGAAACCGTTCGACATCCATATCCGTCTTGATCTCGCTGTGGTACTGCTCACTTTCACCATGTTCATGGTAAAGCCGGATCACATCGTCATCAGACTGCATCCTCTCATCTGTATTCGCAATATTCCCAATGATCGTTGACGATCCCAATTCCCTGCAGATAGGAATAAATGGTTGTCGGACCAACGAACTTGAAGCCTCGTCTCTTCAGATCTGCGCTGATCCTCTCTGAAAGTTCATCCTTTGCGGGCATATCCTTGCCATCAAGCAAATGATGATCGATTACCTGTCCGTTCGTAAAACTCCAGATATATTTGTCAAATGTTCCGAACTCTTTCTGCACATTCAGAAATGCCTGCGCATTTGTTATCGCAGCTTTCAGTTTCTGACGGTTGCGGATGATTCCGGCGTCCTGCATCAGTTCTTCCAGTTTGGCGTCATCATAGGCAGCAACAATCTTTGGATCGAAACCGTCAAATGCCTTTCTGAAATTGTCTTCTTTGTTGAGTACCAGATTCCAGCTTACACCTGCCTGCATCCCTTCGAGAACAAGCATTGCATATAATTCCTGATCCCGGTGCTCCGGTTTACACCAGCGGGTATCATGGTAGAGAAGGAATTTGTCTGAAACATGGTATTCTTTTGTACCAAAACTAAAATTACATCTCTTCTTTTCCATTATGTATCCTCATAAATCCCGAGTCTATCTCTCTGCCGCCTTAATCGCACCTTGGCAATGAATCCTTACGACGCGGTTTTGGTCTGTTTCAGCCATCCGCTGCAGCTGGTCCAGATACGGCCTGACGAACTCCGCCCTGCGCTTACCCAGAACCCGGAAGATCTCCGGCGCTTCCATCCTGACCTTGTCATCTGTGTCGCCCAGTAATTCAGCGAAGACGGACATATGTTTCTCATAAATATCAGGTGTGTTCGTGGCAATGTTCTCTGACGCCCAAATAAAACTCAGCCGGACCTTTGGATCCTCATCGGAAGCAAAACGAAATAAATCTTCCCAAAACGGTTCGATCAGGATATAGTTGCCGCGACCGATCCTGCCGAGGGCATTTACCGCTCGTTCCCTCAAAATCGACACCGGGCTGTCGCAGAAAGCAGCGATATCTGACACCGCATCCTGCACTGACCGGGGATATGTAAGCCCCATCTCACCAAGAAGCCAAAGAGCTTTTGCCTGTATTTTTACAGAATCATGAGAAAGAAGAGAAGAAACATAGGGTATACTGGTTTCCCACCGTTCCCTGTCCTTCGTCAGTGTTCCAAGCTCTTTATAAAGATCCGATTCGTTCACTCCATCATCTCCGTAAAAATACATTAACCCGTATAGGCATCCTCAGCTGTGTTTCTGAAGTTCTGCTTTGCCAGCCACTCCCGCTCCTCGTCATTCTCCGGAATATCGATCCGTTCAATCTTGAAGATGACCGGCCGCTACTATCTCTTTTTCCTGGCATCTTCGAGCCGGTAATCACAGCAATCGTCGCCTTCCGCCACAGATTTCGTCCGTGTATACTTCACCCCGCGGAAGCCAGTCATGTATTCCTTGTCCATACAGCAGATCATCTGCACAGCCTCCGGTGTTCCGAGGGCTTTTGCCTTATCATATAGCGGACAGCCTGTCACATCGAGAGAGCAGAGGTGATCTGTCACGACGACGTCCCTGCATT
>JAUNEM010000184.1 GCA_030525515.1 Eubacteriales bacterium | reverse complement strand
CCGACCTTTACGACCGGGCTCTGAGTCAGGGCTTTGCCGGTGTAGGTTACGGATTTCAGTCCGGAGACCGACGCGGAGGCGACGGAAAGCGGGAGGATTTTAAAGGTCCTGGTGATGGAGCCCCGGTAATTTCCCTTCCCCGTGATGGTCATCCGCGCGGTGCCGGCATGGAGATTGTCTGCATACGAGACAACATAGTCAATACCTTCTGACAGGGTCTTAAGACCGATTCTTACGACCGGTGCCTGTGTGACAGGGCTTCCGGAGCAGCTTTTGTCCTGAATCCCGGATACGGATGTATTATTGTCGGAAATGGTCAGTGCCGTCCGGAAAAAGTCAGTTTCCGCAAACTCCCCCTTGAAGACAAAATCGTTGGTCATCAGGCCCCAGTGCGCCCCGGCTTCTCCTTCCTCCGTCAGGCCTTTCCAGGGTTCATCTACGGCATCGAACCACAGGACCTGTGTTCCCGTAGACAGGGACCAGTCACGCACCTCGGAGAAATACCGCGCTGCGGAATCAGCTCCCGGTACAGCATTGCCCTTTGTCTGTCCGGCGGTCGGCCAGCCCGTCTCGGAGACGATGATCTGTTTGCTCCGTGCGGCAGCCTGCAGCGATGCCATTGACCGGGCAAAGGACTCTGACGCATCATTGATGCTCTCACCGCCCCAGTAGGGGTAGCAGTTCGGCATCAACAGGTCGCAGGCGTTCCTGACCGCCGCGCTGCCGAGCAGAATGTCCCAGCTGTCCGCCGTCGTGACGGGGATATCCTCAGAAATCTGACTCCGGACATAGCGGATTTTTTCAATCAGGGATTCCGCTGTCAGATCCCCGCGCAGCAGCGTCTCGCTGCCGACGCAGGCAGCCTGCACATAACCGTTGTTGCAGTTATTGATCAGGGCGTCCAGCTCTGCCTGGTTTGCCTGCCTGTTTGCTTCCGTGTTCTCTTTGGTCAGCCATGCTGTCCCGACGATAGAAAAACCCATATCATGCGCGGTGCCGTAAGCTTTCTGCACCTCTCCGCCGGAGCTGTAGAAACGCACTGTGTCCGCAAAGCCCGCGACTGCCTCCAGCTGCTGCCGGATGGTCTCCATGGACAGAGCTCCGCCGGGCTGGCTGCCGTTTTCCGTATAAAAACCGACGTTCACCGCGATGGTCTGTGCCGAGACGGGAAGTACCTGCCGGAAGGCGGGGCGGATCTCGGGCGCTTCCCTTTCGGGAGAAACTGTGACATCCCCTTCTTCTGTGCGTGTGATAAGAACATAGTCGACTGCCTGACTGAGGGCGTCATGAAAACCGTGCAGGGAAGGCTGGTACTCCGATGGAAGCAGGAGAAGGTGCAGAACCTTCGCATTGAGGTCACCGCTTCCGCCGGTGATGAAATTGTCACTGAAAGATCCGTCTTCACCAATCTCGAAATAAGGCTTGGCCTGCGTGGGCTTGACCCAGTATTCCCCATTCTCTGTTGTCTGCAGATACATGGTAACTTTGTAGGACGAAGGATCAAAAGCACTGTCATCCATACCCTCCGGCATGAAAACGACGCCGGATAGATTTCGTCTCTCCCCGTAGGCAGGTACATCTGTCAGAGCAATCACCGGATGGTCGTCTGCGGCATTGACGGAATCTTCCGCCGCAATCTCTTCATCCTCTCCGGGGAGCGCCATCTCATTGATTACACCGGGTTCCTCCCCGGATTTTTCTATTATCTCTTCTGTATTCTCTGCGTTCTCCATGGGATTCTCTACGTTCTCTGTGGAATCCTCTACAGTCTGAGTAGAAATCTCTTCGAAAACCACTGAATTAAAATTCTCGATAGAATCCTCCCCGGCCTGCTCGGCAGCTTCCATGGATTCCGCTGCGGGATCCTCTGCGGACTCCGTGGAATTCTCTGCGGAAACCACTGGATTAGAATTATCGGCAAAATCCTCTCCGGCCTGCTCCGCAACTTCCATGGATTCCTCCGCGGGATCCTCTGTGGACTCCGTGGAATTCTCTGCGAAAACCACTGAATTAGAATTATCGGCAGAATCCTCTCCGGTCTGCTCCGCAGCTTCCGGGAATTCCTCCGCGGGAACCTCTGCAGTCTGGGTAGAAATCTCTGCGGCGGAATCCGCAGGATCCGGGCCTTCAGAGCCGGTTTCAGGGCCTATTGTACCGATCTCGTCACTTTCAGAGCCGGTTTCAGGGTCTATTGTACCAATCTCGTCACTTTTAAAGCCGATTTCAGGGCTTTCTGTACTGTTTTCAGAGCCTTCTGCAGCAGGATCTGCAGGAGCCTCAAAAAGGCTGCCACCAGAATCCTCTCCGGAAATATCTTCGGGATTCTCTCCTGTATCATCCACATTTGCCAAAACGTCTCCTGCAGGATCTTCCGCAGTATCATATCCTGTATAATCGTCTGTCACAGAATAATTCGATGGATCATCAATGGAGTCTTCTGCAGGAACTTCTGTGAATGCAGCCTCGGAATCTTCCACAGCGTACTCAGACAGAACTTCTGCAGAATCATCCCAAGTGTTTCCCGAAGAAATATCTTCCGTATTAGCGGGAGAGAGTTCCTGGGTCTGTGGTATTTCGGATATGGCAGCCAGGGCTGCCGACGGCGTAATCTGCGCCGTGAGCACTGCCGCCATTACAACAGCTAAGAGCAAGCTTCGTCCTTTTTTCTTATTCATATCCACCTCCCAACCCGGATCAACCGGAACCAATGCTTACGAAGTGTTGAGGGATACACAGGCAATCATTTGTAAAAGCTTGACTTGTAAACTCCTGACCTGCAAAAAGAGGAATAAGAAAGCAGAATCCTGCCCTTTTCTGCAGAATTATTCAGCTCTTATGACTGCCTTATTGAAGCTAAGTTTACCACAGCCCGCTGATTATCTTCTATAAACTTGTAGTATAAAACCGTCGATAAAAAGCGAATCCAAAAAAAGCAAAAATAAATTACCGCGGATACCAAGGGGCAAAAGCGTTGGGGCAAAAGTATATGGCTGCATTGAAGATGGGCTTTAAAACTAATATAATAGTGATGACGCTGCACAGAACAGCACTGAGAGACTGCGCTAAAGTGCAGTAAAACTCTGAGCGACGTTCCAAGGGCTATGCTATGCGTGAAGTGGTTAAAGAAATCATGAAGAAGGACGGACTTGTATGGTATGATGCTATTGATGAAGATGCCGGAGAAGTTCGGGAGTGAAGACTTCTTCGACATTGTATTTGAAGACCAATTGAGGGAAATCCAGATTTACGGAGATGTAAGAGACTATGGAATTTTGCATTGATAACGGGGTATTATGGGATTTCAAAGATGAGGAATGTCATACAAGAATCAACATTCCTCATGGGGTCAGAGTGATCGGAGAAGCCGCCTTTGCGGACAATGAATTCCTTTACCATGTAGTAATTCCCGATACAGTGGAAAGAATCGAACGGGATGCCTTTTGGAACTGCTACTCACTTTCATGGGTGCTGATTCCGGACAGCGTAAGATATATAGGTCCCTATGCCTTTGCGGACTGCGGGAATCTCAGAAGTATAACCATACCGGAATCTGTTACGGAGATTGATCCTTCTGCTTTCTGGATCCGTAAGGACTGGGATGAATACCTTACCGGAGGTCCTTTCTATATTTATGGGAAACGGGGCAGTGAAGCAGAACGCTTCGCAAAGATGCATCCATTTATCTTCAAAGAGCATACCCTGGATGAGCACAGTGCGCGAATGTAATTGAGGTTATTTAAATATGGGAACTGTTTTAGCACTTTTGATTTCATTATTCAGTTGTTTTATTGCAATAATAGTTTTAGCTACTTCATCGAATCCTCCATCTAGAAAGTTAACTGTTTTTTTAGAAATAGTATGTTTCTTTTTTTTTATAGCTATTGTTTCATATGCAATAAAAGATAACATGAAAGATGATATAAAAGAAAATTCTCAAGATGAGTATATTCTTCCAAATAGCGACAAGGAATTACTTGAGGAAGATGACATCGATGAATTGGATGAAGAAGAACTTATGCTTGCCCGAAATGAAATTTATGCAAGACATGGCCGCCGTTTTAACGATAAGAAAATTCAAAGCTATTTCGATACTAAATCCTGGTATAAAGGATTGGTTTTGCCGGAAGAGTTTCAGCAGGAAACACTTAGCTGGAAAGAACAGAAAAATGTAGAATTTATTCTCAAATACGAAAATCCTGAAAATGCTGTTTATGACCATGTTCTTTCTCAATGACATGGGCTTTGGTACAGCAACACGATGGATACTGGAAACCAAATGAAGAACCACGTAATCATTATGGAGATTAAATTACCATGATAAAGCAGAAAAAAGACGATTAAAGAGTGGAGAAAAAAAGACGAGTATCGATTTTGTTTTGTGCCTTGGTTTGATTCTATCATAATCTGCCTTTTCATTTTGGATGCCGTTTATGGTGGGCATGCCCTCTGGATTCCGGTTTTATCGAGGTGAGGTTTTGAGTATGGAAGACAACAAGATGTCAATTGAAGAAAGGACAAAGCGGATAATAAAAGAGATTCAACAGGAAAAAGGATGTAATCCTGTTCGTATTTTCAAAAATATGGCAGGGAAAGAGTATATCGGCATGCACGGGCCGGAGCATCATATCCTTGACGGGGCATGCATGCTGACCGCTTTTTACAATGCCGGCGGCAAGATCAGACTGGAAGAGTGCCTGAACAAGATTGCCCGCGAGGGCCTTAGAATGCCCGGCGCAATGTGCGGTCTCTGGGGAATCTGTGGTGCCATATCCTCTGTCGGAGCAGCTCTTTCGATCATTGACGGTACAGGTCCTTTATCGGATGACGGGACTTGGGGAGAGCATATGAAGTTTACTTCACAGGCGATCGCAGAACTTGGCAGAATCAATGGCCCCCGATGCTGCAAGCGGGATGCCATGATCGCTTTCAGGGAGGGTGTCAGGTACATAAATGAACACTACAGTGTTGTGCTCGAATATGAGGATCAACCATGTGAGTTCTCTGAACGAAATCAGCAGTGCCTGAGAGAAAAATGCCCTTTTTATGCCGAAATAAGAGTGAGAGGATGTAATTCTGATTCATACTAAAAGCCTGACGATTCCGGACAGCGTTAAGAAAATCGGAGAAGGAGCGCTTTTTCATTATGTTATATACAAGTCCAATCGAAATAAAACGAATTGTACAGCTGC
>JAUNEM010000183.1 GCA_030525515.1 Eubacteriales bacterium | reverse complement strand
AAAACCAGCTAACTCATGACTGAAGTCACAAGAATGCGCTGGCTAGTCTTTCAAGTTTCTCTGCTTCGAAGTACGGAGGTCCTGAGTTTTTCGGCGATTCCTCTCACCGCTTCTCACCCCGCCGGCATCTCACCCGGTGCCTTCTCCGAACCTGCTTTGTTTTTCTTTATGTCTGCATTATAGTCGTGTACATTCTCTATTTTCAGTGCTTTTCCTGACAGAACTCTCTCAATCCGGACCAACTCAAATATCTGTTATTTCATACACGAATTCTCTGAAATCCTTTGTTTTATCTGCGGAATCATTCTTTCCACTTGTGTTTTCTATCCGAAAACATGCTAAAATATAACAATATAGTCCTTAACCCCTGAATATATTGACATAATTCCCTGAAAAAGGGGTTTCAATCGGCCTTATGTGAAAAATTATGGCAGCATACGGCAAAGGAGAGTGTAGAAGGGGAACGGCACAGGAGGGGTCTGACATGATCTGTTACATGAAAAAAAATCTGACTTTGAAGGACAACAGCGAGGAGCTTCTGACTGAGGATTCCGGCGGACTTCCTTTTGTGTGTTATTATGACGAGAGCCGGCTCTTCACAGGCAATCACATTCCCTGGCATTGGCACGACTGGATCGAGCTGAACTATGTAGATAGCGGGATTTTGAAAATGTATACTACCGACGAGGAGGTGGAAGCCCACCCGGGCGACGTGATCTTTATTAACAGGAACACTTTGCACGCCTATGATTTTCCCGATCAGGTCAACTATTATTCTTTCATTTTCGACGCGCGGTTCCTGGCCGGGGAATTCGGGGGCTACATCGACCGCAAGTACTTTGCCCCGATCCTGCGCAGCAAAAATCTTCCCGCCCTGCACCTGAAATCCGATTCGGCGCGCCGGATCCACATGATCGGTTCCATCCTGAAAGCCATCGACCAGATCCGCGAAGAACCCGCCGGCTATGAGTTCGCTGTCCGGGAAATCCTGAGCCGCTTTTTCCTGCTTATGCAGGAGGAGACGGAGGCGGTCCGCGCTGCTGAAAAGAAGGGGAATGAACGCGACCTGGAACGCATGAAACAGATGCTTCAGTTTATTTATTCCAACTACAGCGAGCCCATCGGTCTCGATGAGATTGCCGGGGCAGCCGGGATCAGCCCCCGCGAATGCTCACGGTGTTTTCACCGCTCGATCGACAGGCCGCCCATCCGCTTCCTGATCGAATATCGCGCGCAGATGGCCGCGATAAAACTGGAGCGCACCGATGACAGCATCTCTTCCATCGCAGAGCAATGCGGCTTCCTGTCCGACAGCTATTTCGGCAAAACCTTCAAGGAACTGTATGGTCTCACTCCCAGGGACTATCGAAAGAAACACAAATCCTGAGAGGACAGAAAAACCATGGACGAAATCCCACGGCAATCCGGGGAATGAATCCCAGGGCGATTCTCAGGACCGGCCTGCTACGATCCTATAGACAGCAAAAACCGCGGCCTCTCGCGATGGCCGCGGTTTTTTTGTTTCTGTCTGTTTGATTCCTGTCCGGATGATTTCTGACCACATGGTTCCGGTGTGTATGAATCCTGTCTGTTTGATTCCTGACCATATGATCCTGGTCTGATTGCTTCCTGTCCTTTGGCTGATGCTTCATGACGTTCTGCCGCCTGAGGGTACTCTTTGTGTTACCAGATACCACTTGGAAAATGCCGTTCCGATAATGATCACGTAGCCGATTATGCTCCAGACATCCGGTATCTCTCCGAACAGAAGGTGCCCGAAAACAGCGGCGTAGACGACCTGGGAGTAGTCAAACACGGAGATATCCCGCGCGGGCGCATGTTGATAGGCCGCTGTGATTGAAAGCTGGCCTCCCGCGGCGGAGCAGCCCGCCAGAAGCAGGAAGAGAAACTGTCCCGCGCTCATGGGCGCGAAGTTCATCAGCAGGTTAGGCAGCAGAACAAGTGTGGAGAACGTTGAGAAAAATGCCACGACGATGGGACCCCTGACCCCCTGCAGCCCAGCCCTGCGCACATACGTGTAGGCGGTGCCCGCAGTGAAGCCGCCCAGGATTCCGATGAGAGCCGGTAAGGAAATGATGCCCGAGGAGGGCTTTGCCACGAAGGCCGCTCCGATAAAGGCGAGCACAACACTGATCCACTCGATCCGGTTGGGCTTCTCCCCAAGGATGAAGATCGACATCAGAATCGCGAAAAAAGGCGACAGTTTATTGAGCATATTGGCATCGGCGATCCCCAGATGATCCACTGCCCAGAAGTTGGCAAGGATCCCGATGGTCCCGAAGATGCTGCGCATCAGCAGGGTCGGCAGGCTTTTTTTCGGCAGGGAAATCTCCTTTCCCGAGCGAAGCAGGATGATTACCGCCACAACAGCAGCGACAATATTTCTGAAAAAGGCCTTCTGCATCGTGGGAACATCTCCTGCCAGCCGCACAAAGACAGACATTGTGGAAAAGAAAAATGCCGCCAGCAGAATAAAAAGGATTCCCTTCCTTTTGTCATTTGCATTTTTCGATCCGCCGCCGGCTGCTGCTTTATTGTTCATTGTCTTCCTCTCTTACTGTAAAAGCTCCGGCAATGCTGCCATGGACCGTGCAAACCCGCTTGCAATGGGCCATGGATGTTTCGCCGAATCACAAAAGCCGGGCTCCTGAGAGCCCGGCCTCTTTTTTCGCTGTAATCTTTTTTATTTCCACAATCTGCAGGAGCACACCGGTGCACAGGTATGCCAGAACGTCCGCTCGGGCGTCCGCACTTACTGCGCAGATTTTCATTCCGTGCAGGGAAAAACGGCAGCTTATCTCGCCTGGTCCAGAACCATTTCGGAGATCGACATGACCGTCGCGGCGGCCTTGCGGACCTCATCGGCTTCCTTCTCATTCATATCTACGGGCACCAGGCACTCAACGCCCTCGGCACCGATCACGGCGGGCATGGAGAGAGCGATTCCGTCGATGTCAAATGCGCCGTACATCAGAGAGGTGACGGAGAGAACAGCCTTCTCGTCGCGCACGATCGCCTCGCAGACCCTGCGGGCTGCCATGGCCACGCCGAAGAAGGTATCGTCTTTCCTGTAGCTGAGGTTTCCTGCGTCATAGCGGACATCTTTGATCACCTCTGCCAGGAACTCATCGGGATCCGGATAGCCGCGCATTTCAAAGAAGTCACGGAGCGGAACACCGGAGATACGGGCGCTGGACCAGATCGGAACCTCGGAGCGGCCGTGCTCGCCGACGACGAAGGCATGTACGTTGCGGGCATCCACGTTGAGTTTCTTTCCGATGAGAGATTTGACACGGGCTGTATCCGCAACTGTTCCGATGCCCATAATACGGCCTTCCGGAATCTCAATATACTTGAGCGCGGCAAATGTCAGGATGTCAACAGGATTCGAAACGATCAGGAAAATGGCCTCTGTATTTCTCTTTGCAATCTCCGGGATGATGGATTCAAGGACATTTACATTTTTGCGGATGAAGTCTATACGGGTATCGCCTTTGATCCAGGGTTCGCCCGCAGCGATCACGATGATACCGGCATCCGCCAGATCGTCATATCCGCCTCCGTAGATCTTCATCGGTTTCACAAATGAGATTCCGTACGCCAGGTCCAGGGCTGTGCGCTCAGCTTTCTGAGTCAGGGTGTCAACCAGCACCATCTCAGCAAACAGCCCGCTCTGCATCAGTGCAAAGCTGACTGCCGAGCCGGAACGCCCGCATCCGACAACTGCCACTTTTCTCTTATTCACTGCCATAGTATCTGATCCTCCTTGAATCATCTTCCGAAACATGAGGCCGGCAAACCTCCCCGGTCTGCCGCCATAATGCAGATTCCCCGCGGGTATTCATCCCGCGGTCAACGTATATCAGATAACAGGAATCTGTCCGCTCTCCGGCCTCCTGAAATCCAGGACCCTCTGGCGGGTCCTGCGCGCCGCTTAAAGAAGCAGGGGGCTTCCCCGCTGAATATCAGCCTGATCCGGACCGCCCCTTCAGAAGCGCTGCCTGCGTCTTCCGTCGATTCCCGGACGCTTTTTGGCGCCCTCCTCAGAAAAGTTCACGACAGAACCTCCCGTAAAATACATTATAACAGACATTGTGGAAATAGCACAATATAAAAGCGTTTTTTCATATATTTTTGTGGAAAAGTGGAACAAAAAGAGCCCCGGCACCCCTGTCTTCACACAGGGGCGCGGGACTCTTTCCGATTTGTCTGAATGACGCCTTTGTCTGTCAGATACAGGCGCGGTCACCTGCGGCAGCAGGGCCGTCCTGAACAGATCCGCCTGTCAATTGCAGGCCGCAGCAGGGCATCAGTTGCAGTGATTGAAAGCCGCGAAGCCGGGATATACAGCGCTGTCGCCGAGCTTCTCCTCGATGCGGAGCAGCTGGTTGTACTTGGCGACACGCTCGGACCTGGAAGGAGCACCGGTCTTGATCTGGCAGGTGTTCAGGGCAACTGCGAGATCAGCGATGGTGGTGTCTTCGGTCTCACCGGAACGGTGGGATGTAACAGCGGTCATGCCGGCCTTGTGAGCCATCTTGATGGCCTCGAGGGTCTCGGAAACGGAACCGATCTGGTTGAGCTTGATAAGAATGGAGTTGCCTGCGCCGAGCTCGATACCCTTTTTCAGTCTCTCAGTGTTGGTGACAAAGAGATCGTCGCCTACCAGCTGGACCTTATCACCAAGCTGTTTGGTCATCTCGACCCAGCCTTCCCAGTCTTCCTCATCCAGACCATCTTCGATGGAGTAGATGGGATACTTCTCGATCAGGCTTGCCCAGTGAGCGATCAGCTCTGCGCTGGTGAAGTCTTTGCCGGACTTGGGCTGATGATAGAAACCTTTGCCCTTGGGGCTCTTCCACTCGGATGCGGCAGCGTCCATAGCCAGGACAAAATCCTTGCCGGGCTCATAGCCGGCAGCCTTGATCGCCTCGATGATCAGGTCGATCGCGCCTTCATCGCCTTCGGGCTTGTTGGGAGCGAAACCGCCCTCATCGCCTACTGCAGTGACGTCGCCTGCAGCCTTGAGGATCTTCTGAAGAGCATGGAAAACTTCCGTGCACTGGCGAAGGCCTTCTTTGAAGCAGCATGCGCCGACGGGCATGATCATGAACTCCTGGGTATCAACGGAGCTGTCAGCATGAGCGCCGCCGTTGAGGATGTTCATCATGGGAAC
>JAUNEM010000182.1:4828-5204 GCA_030525515.1 Eubacteriales bacterium | reverse complement strand
ATCAAATGCGGCAGGGATCATGCCGCAGGATGTACGAGAAAATGTGCTTTTCTGATGGGAAGGGGATTGATTTTGAAAACGATTTATTTTGAGTGCAATATGGGTGCTGCAGGAGATATGCTTTGTGCAGCTCTTCTGGAACTGTTTCCGGAGCCGGCATCTGTAGTCGACAGGTTGAATTCGCTTGGGATACCTTCCGTCGTATTTGAAGCCGAGGGCGCTTCAAAATGCGGAATCCGGGGCACACACATGAAAGTGACCGTCCGCGGAGAAGAGGAGGAGAGTGTGGATGTGAAGGCCCTGGGCCACAGCCACGACCACCATCTGGAGCAGGGCGACGGACATCATGACCATGAACACAGCCATGACCACAGCC
>JAUNEM010000182.1:0-4809 GCA_030525515.1 Eubacteriales bacterium | reverse complement strand
GAAGAATGCAAGGCTCATGCAGCTGAACATCATCACAGTCATGACCACGACCATACGCATGATCATGACCACAGCCACAAGCATGACCACGGTCATAGCCACGACCATGATCATGCGCATGAGGGCCATCATCACCATCACGGCCACAGCCATGTTCACAGAAATCTGTCAGATATACGGAAGATCATTGCAGGGCTGGACCTTCCTGAGAAGGTACGCGAGGATGTGATGGCTGTCTATGGCAAGATCGCGGAAGCGGAGAGCCATGCCCATGGCAGACCGGTGGAAGAAGTTCATTTTCACGAGGTCGGCGCCATGGACGCGGTGGCGGACATCACTGCTTTCTGCCTTATGATGCATGAGCTTGCCCCTGACAAAATAGTTGTTTCTCCCATCAATGTCGGCTTTGGAAACGTCAGATGTGCTCACGGCATTCTGCCTGTGCCCGCGCCGGCCACCGCCTGGATCCTCCGCGGCATCCCGGTTTACGCCGGTCGTGTGGAGGGAGAACTCTGTACACCAACGGGTGCGGCTATTCTCGCTCATTTTGCGCAGGAATTCGGATCCCTTCCCCGGATGAAGGTGAGCAGGATTGGAATCGGATGCGGAAAAAAAGAATTTGACCAGGCCAACTGTGTGCGGGCTATGCTCGGTGAGACTCCCGATTCAGAGGAGACGATCCTGGAGCTTTCCTGCAATCTGGACGACATGAGCCCTGAAGCCGTCGGATTCGCCATGGAAGAACTGCTGGCAGCAGGTGCTGTGGATGTATTTACAATACCGGTCACTATGAAGAAGAGCAGACCAGGTCTGCTCCTTACCTGCATGTGCAGAGAATCTCTTCGGGAAAAGATACTGGGCCTGATGTTCCACCATACCACGACCCTGGGCATCCGCGAGAGTATCTGCAACCGTTATATACTTGACCGAAGCATCCGGACCATAGAGACTCCCGCAGGGCCTGTGAGAATCAAAGAGGCAGCCGGCTGGGGCACATCCAGGGAAAAATATGAATATGAGGATCTGGCGCGGATCGCCAGAGACCGGGAAATCAGCCTTGCCGGGGCAGCCCGGATCGCGGACCAGAGCCGGGAACGCTGATTATCGTCGGAAACTGCCTTCTCCGGGTAAAGCATATCTGATCCGCATGCGGGCACTGCCTCTGCGTCCCTTCACAGCAACTTTTTACAGGTGTGTTTGTGAACATCAGGTCATACCCGCAAGGATGTATTTCGTCAGGAAAAAGTGCTTTTTGTCAACTTCTGCGCATGCCCCGGCCGGAGTCTGTTAGTATGAATATACAACGAGCAAACGGACGCCGGGAAGGATATGCCTGCATATCCGGTCTTGTTTGAGAACAGCAGGTCATGGCCATAAGCATAAAAGTACTTGAAGGCAATAGTCCTGTGTGACAGGAGGCGGCAATCGAGGAGGTGACTGACAGATGGGCAATCATTTCAGAGTGACAGTGAGCAGCATGGAGACTGCCGGAAATGAGATGCAGCGGGTATTCGGGGATCTGCGCGCCAGCTGTACTGAGATCAGCGCTTTGAGAAGCGGACTGTCCTTTCATACTGCAGCTGACTATAGAATCAAAAAAAGGCTTGCCGATGAGATCTCCCGGATCACGCAGGAAGCGGATCACACTGAAAAAATGAAAGAGCAGCTGGAAGCTGTTTTGAAAATCTATGTCAACACAGAAAGCCGGCTGGCATGGGGACGGGAGGCTGCTTCCCCCGGTGTGACAGGCCCGGATCATTCACCTGCGGACAGTCCCCGGGAAGTAATCGACGAACTGCGCAGGCTGTTGACCGAAGGAGATTTTCCGGAAGTCCTGAAGAAAATCCTGATGCAGCTGATCAATCTCATCCGTCTGAATCCTTCAAAAGGAGTGATCACTCTGCTTCTGATGATGGCGGCAGGAAACGTTGTTCCCGCGGATCTGATTCCGGGAACAGGATCCGGCACGCAGGGAGGTTCCGGTGAAAAGACGGACGGCAGCGAAAAAAACAGAGAATGGGAATTTTCAAAAAAGTTTATTGACTTCCTCGGTAAATACGAAAAAGAAGTCAATGGCGACAAAGAGAGCGGAAACCAGCTGGGGTTCGGTGCGGATGCTCTGAAATATGCAGAGGACCTCTACAAGTTTTGGACCGGGGACAAGAAGGGAGCATCCGGAGCTTCGGACCTCTGCAGCCTTGCGGATTCAAGCTGCGGGGTATGGAACGGCTTTTACAAGATTGTAGAAAATAAATATAAGGACCTGTTTAAATATACAGATCAGGCAGGAGAACACGCCACAGCCTATGGCAAAAAAATGGCCGGGATCAGCGGCTGTGTGAGCATAGCCGGAAGCCTGGCAGGATGGGGCGGAGATATCGCGGATATTTTTGATGATGCAAAGAACCCGAGCGGCGTGGATAAAAACGCGGCTTTTATCAGCAGCACTTCTCATGGAGTGGATATCGCGACGACAATCTACGATCTGAAGAGCAAGACGGATGCCTCCGGACTCTACACCCCGGCCATGCTCTATGGTACAGTGGCGGAATCCGGCATAGAGACCTGCAGCGTCGCTTATAAAGACATCATGAAGCTGAAAGCGGACGGAAGCTGGAGCGTGGATGACACAGCCCAGACCATGCTTGATTCAAGCACTGCAGGGCTCTACAAAATAGTGAATAAGATGACCTTCGGCCTGGTTTCCGAGGACACCACAGGCCTCAGCGCCCAGGAAATATCCGACACACTCAAAGGGGGCGCACAGACCTGGGGAAAGGAAGCGGGAAACAGGGTCGTGCAGAATCCCACACTGCACAAGATCTACCAGGATGGAAACGGATTTACAAAGGGATGTGTACTGACATATTCCATCATTGATACCGGCTTTGACTACGCAAAAGAGGGCGCCCGCACAGCAGGCAGAGCGGTGAAAGATACAGCCGTGAAGGCCTGGAACGACACCAAAGATACCGCCAGAAAGGCAGGAGAGGCAATTGACAGTGTAATGCCCTGGAACTGGCACTGGTAAGAGGGCAGCGGTACTGCGTCTCACTATAGCAGAAACCGCAGGAGAATCGGGAAAGGAGACCCAATGAAGACACTTATTCCGGCAGGGAGCATCGTGCTGCTGAAAAACGCAGTGAAAAGGCTGATGATCATCGGAATCCTGCAGCAGAAACAGTCAGAACAGGTTGCGGAGGGAATACCTGCAGTCTACGATTATATCGGTGTCCCATACCCCGAAGGATATATCGGACCGGACAGTGCTTTTCTCTTCAACCATGAAGACATACAGGAGATCGTCTTTACCGGTTTTGAAGATGACGAAAGAAAGGGATTTCTGGAGATCCTGGCGACTGTCTATGATTCGGCAGAGCAGGCGATTGAAGCTCATGACCCGGAAAAAGAGGGAGACGGAAGCCTGTTATAAAGCCGGATCCGAACCGTGCGCCTGAGCTGGAACAGGTGGAGCATTGCGGGAGCGTGGGACAGCGAAGCAAGATGTTTTGATCATATATGTTTGCGGGGCTTAAGCCATGGCTGCAGGTGTTAAAATGTTTGTAAAATGCTCTGCAAAAATGTAGCTGCAAATGTACTGCAAAAAATACAATTCCGCAATTGACAGCCCTGAACCGTTTATGTATGATTTATTGGTATGTTTTGGCAGAAGTTCCGTGTCATCTTCTGTCCATCCTGCATGAAAATCCCTGTTTGCGCGGCTGCACAGAGATTTGAGAGCAGAGTTTCAGAAATACACATTTAAATTATTAATATCATTTAATTTCGGAGGAAATAAAATGGCAAACATTAAATCTGCCAAGAAGAGAATTCTGACAAGCCAGAAGAGAGCAGCGGCTAACAAGGCCGTCAAGTCCGGTGTCAAGACCGCCGTCAAGAAGGTTCGCGCAGCAGTAGAAGCTAACGACGCAGCTGCAGCTGCAGCAGCATTCGAGAATGCCAAGTCCGTGATCGACAAGGCTGCTTCCAAGGGCGTTCTGCACAAGAACACAGCTTCCCGCAAGGTCTCCAGACTTGCAGCAGCTGTCAAGAAGGCTGAATAATCCGGCTGCCTGTTTATATATTTTTATATTATTTTGAAAACTTTCCCGCCAGTGAGTATGCTCGCCGGCGGGATTTTTGATTATTTGGCACAAACATTCAATTCATTGTGTGATATACTATTAAATAGATTCCATGATTGATTTTTTCATTATAAGCATCTGAAACGCCGACTGCCCGGCGGGAGGATGTCCTGATCACATACCTGACGATTAATCATGGATTGCTCTTTTTGTTACATGCTTTTTACAAGGAGGACGGAAATGAAACGGAAACAGGCATTGGCAATCTTATTGTCTGCGGTCCTGTCGTTTACCTCGTGTACACCACTTGGGATGATGACAGTATCAGCTTCTGAAAATGACGAATCTGTTGTCATTGAAGCAGAACAGGACGGCGGACAGGAAATCGTGTCCGGGGATGAAGCGGATACTGCGGTCGGAGAGGATTTTTCCGTGCAGGAAACTGCTTCTGACGCGGGCACTTTTGTTGTTAGCGATCCGATTGACGCAACTGTTGATCCGGAGCAGGGGGATATAGGGCAGGAATCCTCCGACGAAACTGTTATTGAAGGCGGGGATGAAGCAGGAGATGCTTCTGAGGATGAGAATGAAGGATTATCTTCCGTACCGGAAATCGTTCCCGACGGCACTGAAGCAGGTGCCGGGGATGAAACCGCGGTCATACCCGCTGAGCAGGATGTATTTTCTGATGACACCGGCGTTTCCACAGACGCCGGAGATACAG
>JAUNEM010000181.1 GCA_030525515.1 Eubacteriales bacterium | reverse complement strand
GTGTCCGCCGTAAGGCGGAAAAATTCATTACACGGGCCGTGTCATAAAATAAGGCGAACGGCGCAGAGCGTCGTTCGCCGTAAAAAACAGCTCTATATGAGAAAGGTTTTCAGGGTATCTATTTAAGGTATCTATTTAAGGTAGCTTTTAAAGATATCTATTTAAGAAATCTATTTGATCAAGGTATCCTCTCAATTAAAGGTGCAGGACACGCTCACGGATCTCCTGGGTCCGGCCCTGGTTCCAGAACTGGGTGCCGATGTAGCCGCAGGTGCGACGGGCAACGCTCATGCGGGACTGGTCACGGTTGCCGCATACAGGGCACTCCCATACCAGCTTGCCGGCATCATCTTCGACGACCATGATCTCGCCGTCATATCCGCAGCACTCGCAGTAGTCGCTCTTGGTATTGAGTTCCGCGTACATGATGTTTTCATAGATATATTTCATCACAGCCAGAACAGCGGGGATGTTGTTCTGCATGTTGGGGACCTCGACGTAGCTGATGGCGCCGCCGGGTGAGAGCTTCTGGAAATCGGCCTCGAATTTGAGCTTGTGGAAAGCGTCGATCTCCTCGGTCACATGCACGTGGTAGCTGTTGGTGATGTAGTTTTTGTCCGTCACGCCCTTGATGATGCCAAAGCGCTTCTGCAGGCACTTGGCGAACTTGTAGGTGGTGGACTCCATGGGCGTGCCGTAAACAGAGTAGCTGATGCGCTCCGCGGCGCGCCACTCGGCACATTTGTCATTGAGGCGCTGCATGACCTTGAGGCTGAACTCACGGCCCTCATCGCTGGTGTGGGACTTGCCGGTCATGCGGACACACATCTCGTAGAGGCCGGCATAGCCCAGACTGATGGTGCTGTAATTGTCATAGAGCAGGCGGTCGATCTTCTCACCTTTTTTCAGGCGGGCGATGGCTCCGTAACGCCAGAGAATAGGGGCAACATCGGAGACCGTCCCGAGCAGCCTCTCGTGACGGCAGCGAAGGGCGCGGTGGCACAGTTCCAGACGCTCTTCCAGGATCTCCCAGAATTTGTCCATATCTCCGTAGGAGGAGCAGGCGACGTCGACGAGGTTGATGGTGACGACACCCTGGTTGAAGCGGCCGTAGTATTTGTGCTCTCCGTTCTCGCCCAGGCCAACAGTGTCAGGAGTCAGGAAGGAGCGGCATCCCATGCAGGGATAGACATCGCCGTTTTTGTACTCCTTCATCACCTTGGCGGAGATGTAGTCGGGAACCATGCGCTTGGCCGTGCACTTGGCGGCCAGCTCGGTCAGGCCGTAGTATCTGGAGCCCGGGTGGATATTGTCTTCATCCAGCACGTAGATGAGTTTGGGGAAGGCGGGAGTGATCCAGATTCCCTTCTCGTTCTTGACACCCTGCATGCGCTGGATCAGAACCTCTTTGATGAGCATGGCAAGGTCGTCGCGGATGCGGCCGGCAGGGACCTCGTCAAGATACATGAACATTGTGACGAAGGGCGCCTGTCCGTTGCAGGTCATCAGGGTGATCAGCTGGTACTGAATGGTCTGAATGCCGCTCTTGACCTCCTCTGCCAGACGGAACTCAACAATCTTGTCAATGACCGCTTCGTCCATGGGCTCACCGCAGGCCTTGCGCTCCTCGACAACCTGCGCGCGGATCTTTTTGCGGCTGACATCGACGAAAGGAGCCAGATGGGCAAGTGAGAAGGACTGGCCGCCGTACTGGTTGGATGCGACCTGGGCCACGATCTGCGTCGTCACATTACACGCCGTGTAGAAGCTGTGAGGCCTTTCAATCAGGGTCTCGCTGATCACAGTGCCGTTCTGGAGCATATCCTCAAGGTTGATCAGGTCACAGTTGTGCTCCTTCTGGGCATAATAATCGGAATCGTGGAAATGAATGATTCCCTCTTCGTGCGCCTTTACGATTTCGGCGGGAAGAAGGACGCGGCGGGTCAGGTCCTTGGAGACCTCGCCGGCCATGTAGTCCCGCTGGGTGGAGTTGATGACGGGGTTCTTGTTGGAGTTCTCCTGCTTGACCTCCTCGTTGATCTGCTCGATCAGAGCCAGAATCCCGTTGTCGGTCGTGTTGGACTTGCGGGAGAGCTCGCGGCGGAAACGGTAGCGGACATATTTCTGGGCCACTTCGTAGCCGCGCATCTCCATGATGCCGGTCTCCACCATATCCTGGATGTCCTCGACATTGACGGCGTGGGTGGAACTCTGGACTTCCCTGGCGATCTTCTCCGCGACCGCAATGATCTGATATTCATTGAGCTGGTGGATCGGATCCACCTCCTTGTTGGCCTTGCTGATGGCGTTGACGATCTTGGAGATGTCGAAGGTAACCTCCTGTCCGTCTCTCTTGATGATATTGGTGGTCACAGCCACGCCTGTGTAGTCTGTCATTCCTGTATTCCTCCCTGGTCCTGTATGTCCCGATCATGCGCGTTCCGGCAGTTTCTTCCTGTCCCGCCGGCCCGCGTCCACTGTAAGCGTTGGGTATATAAAGGCTTCCGCCCATGAAAAAAGCACCAAATCTTGTGAATTCGTGCCTGAAATAGTCCACATATTGTGCCAAGAACTATGATACTACAGTTTCGGGCTCTTGGAAAGTAGAAAAAGGAATCTAACTGACAGTCTTTTTGCGGCAGAATGACGAAAGCAAAAGGCGCAGAAAAAAGGATTGACGAAAGCCAAAAGGCGCAGAAAGAGCGTCTTATGTCTGTCCGGCCGCCAGGACAGGCAGGTCTTCCTGTCTGCAGACTTTCGGTCCGGCAAGGAAATCGGACACTCCGTTTTTCTGCCGTGCAGGCCGGACAGGCAGGTCTTCCTGTCTGTTGGCTGACAGGCCTGCATCATTTGCAGATGTGACAGATGTGCCGGGGGCGCAGCGGAAAAACTGCCGAATCTGCGCCGGGAATATTTGTTATTTTACAAACTGGCTTTAAAATAGTTGTAAAGGATCCGCACGGCCGATCTGCACATCCGGCGCAAAGCTGATCCGCATGATTGATCCGCACAGCCGACTTACATGTCAGATGCCGCAGAAGGCCCGACAAATGAGCCGGCTGCCGATCTCAGTGAAAGGGGTTTCAAATATGAGACTGGTTGATACTTTTCCCACCAATCAATATAAGGGGCTGGAATATCGTGTCGGACGGGTTTTCCCCTTCGGCGCCTCTTTTGTGGAAGACAACGGGGTGAATTTCAGCATTTTTTCCAGAGAAGCCACGGGCTGTTCCCTGCTGCTCTTCCATCACGGGGACAAAAAGCCCTACGCCGAGATTCCGTTTCCCGAGGAATTCCGGATCGGTGATGTCTTCACCATGATGGTATTCGGAATCCACATCGAAACCACCGAGTACGGCTATCGATTCGAGGGTGACGGCAATGCGGAAGAGGGGTCTCTCTGCGACAGGAAGCGGATCGTCCTGGATCCTTATGCCAAATCGGTCTCCGGACGCAGTGTCTGGGGCAGAAAACCACGGGATGCCGGTCCTTTTGTGCACAGGGGGCAGATCATCCGCGAGGACTATGACTGGGAGGGCGACAAGCCTCTTGAGATTCCCCTGGAGGACCTGGTCATTTATGAGATGCATGTCAGGGGGTTCACGCAGGACGCCTCGAGCGGTGTGCGCCACCGGGGGACTTTCGCGGGCATCGTCGAAAAAATCCCTTATCTCAAATGGCTGGGAGTAAACTGCCTCGAGCTGATGCCTGTCTTCGAATTTGATGAATTCGAATATGCCGGCGACAAAAAGCGGAGCAGCCTCCTCAATTACTGGGGTTATTCAACCGTGTGCTTTTTCGCTCCCAAAGCCGGGTACGCGGCATCGTCTCCCTTCGGAATGGAAGCCGATGAGTTCAAAAATATGGTCAAAAAACTCCATCAGAACGGGATCGAAGTCATCCTTGACGTTGTGTTTAACCACACAGCCGAGGGAAATGAGGACGGGCCGGTGATCTCCTACAAGGGAATCGACAGCCGGACCTATTATATGCTGGACCCGGACGGACACTATCTGAATCTGAGCGGCTGCGGCAACACCATGAACTGTAACAAAGCGGTGGTCAGAAATCACATCCTGGACTGCCTGCGCTATTGGGTCTATGCCTATCACGTCGATGGCTTCCGCTTCGATCTGGCATCGATCCTGACCAGGGGCAAGGACGGCACGCCCATGGTGTCTCCCCCTCTCATAGACGCTCTGGCTCACGACGCTGTTCTGGGGCGGACCAAGCTGATCGCGGAAGCCTGGGACGCCGGCGGACTTTACCAGGTCGGCAATTTTCCCTCCTGGAACCGCTGGTCGGAGTGGAACGGGAAGTACCGGGACTGCGCACGGCGCTTTGTCAAGGGGGACGGCGGATGCGCACCGGAGCTCTTTATGCGCATCGGCGGATCGGGCGATCTGTACAGCGCCCGGGGTCCCGCCGCGTCCATCAATTTCATCACCTGCCACGACGGTTTCACCATGCATGACCTGGTGTCCTACAATGACAAACACAACGAGGCCAACCTGGAGAATAACAACGACGGATCGAATGACAACAACAGCTGGAACTGCGGAGCCGAAGGCAGCACGGATGATCCCGAAATCCTGGCCCTGCGCCAGCGCCAGATCCGCAACTTCCTGACCCTGCTGCTCACCAGCCGGGGAATTCCCATGCTCCTGTCAGGGGATGAATTCGCCAATACACAGTTCGGCAACAACAACGCTTATTGCCAGGACAACGAGATCTCCTGGCTGGACTGGAAACGCCTGGACGCCCATCAGGATCTGGCGGAATACGTGCGGACCCTGCTCGCTCTGAGAACGGCCCACCCTGTCCTGAGAGCCAGACATTTTGACGAAGGCAAAAACGGAACCGGATTTCCTGAGCTCTCCTTCCGCTCGGCGGACGCACAGGAACTCGACAGAGGAGCACCTTCCCTCACCTTTGCCGTCATGTACGCGGAGGATCATGTCAAATACGGGACAGAGAAGGATGCTTTTCTCTATATTATGATCAATGCCCACTGGGAAGAACATGATTTCACCCTGCCCGTTCTTCCGAAGGGCATGCAGTGGAAACTTGTCTGCGACTCAAAGGGAATCTTTTTCCCGGCAGGGGAGGAAGCACCATTGATCGTTCCGTCCAGGTTCACTCTGGGGCCCAGGGAGAGCGCAGTACTGATCGGACAGTGAGAAGGGGTCGCGCCCTTAGGGGTCGCCTGAGAGGCATACTTCCTGT
>JAUNEM010000034.1 GCA_030525515.1 Eubacteriales bacterium | reverse complement strand
TCCGTAATGCTCCTCATTTTGACACCCGGCCCCGCGGCAGACGCGTTCCGCGCTTCCGTAATGCTCCTCATTTTGACACCCGGCCCCGCGGCAGACGCGTTCCGCGCTTTTTCGTCCCTTTGATGGATTGCCGGGCAATACATTGCATATAGCGCGGGCGCCGGCAAAGGTCCGCAAACATAGACGAATAATAGTATACCTTACTATCTTTATGATTATATACATTTTTTATAGTTTTTGTCTTGAATTGAGTGCCTTTTTATGTGAACATGTTATAATGTAGTTGATGCTTTTTTACAGCACACTGTTAAAGCGAGTGATCGGGCAGGCTGCGGAGTCTGCCAAAGCATATATCTTAGAAGCTCACTTTTCCCGGCGGCCACAGAGGAAAAGGGGAATCGTAAGACCTTCCGGACCAACTGACAGTAACCAGAATAGGAAAATATAAAATGAAAAGAGAATACTTCACTCACAGGAGCAGCTTCCTCAACAGGGAGATGCACCTCCTGATCTACGGAGACAAGGGGCTTCCTCTCCTGGTTTTCCCTGCTCAGGATTCCACGTGCAAAAACTTTGAAGATGTCGGGATGATCGACACTATATCCAGTTTTATAGAGAGCGGACAGATTCAGGTATTTACAGTAGACACTGTAGACAAAGAGAGCTGGTCGGACTTTAGCGGCGACAAAGCCCACAGGGGGTACATTCAGGAACAGTATTATCACTACATCGTGGACGAGGTCTATCCCATACTCATAGAGAGGAACACAACCGACAGGCTTCCCGTGACAGTCGGCTGCAGTCTCGGCGCAACACACGCCGGTATTGTGGCGCTCCGCCGGCCTGATCTGTTTGACGGCTGCATCGCCATGTCGGGAATCTACGATGCCACCTATTTCACAGGCGGCTGGATGAACAGCAACTGGTATGATAACTCTCCGGTCCATTTCCTCCAGAACATGCCTATGAATCACCACTACATAGACCTGTACAATCAGAGAAGTCTCATTTTCTGTGTCGGGCAGGGAGCCTGGGAGGCTGACTGTATCCGCACACTGTTGATGATGGCCAGCATTTTCAAAACAAAGGGAATCAAAGCATGGTGCGACTTCTGGGGCTACGATGTCAGCCATGATTGGGACTGGTGGAAAAAGCAGCTCCGCTACTTCCTTCCCAAGGTGCTCGACAGGTCCGCGTTCGCCAATAACTGAATCAAACCCGGGTGCCAACAATTCCCCCTTTCCCGCGGGGAATCCGGCAGCCCGGCAATCGGCAAAAACCGAAAAAAAATCTCATAAAAAACTCATGAAAAATCCAAATTAACAGACAGGGGGCAAAAATGAATTTTGTATTTATTTCACCACAATTTCCGCAGATTTTCTGGAACTTCTGTGACCGGCTCAAAAAGAACGGAATCAACGTTCTTGGAATCGGTGACACGCCCTACGACAATCTGCCCCAGCACTTAAAAGATTCTCTGACAGAGTATTACTGGCTTCCCACCCTCGAGGATTATGACGGTGTGTTCCGCGCAGTCGCCTTTTATTCTTTCAAATACGGAAAAATCGACTGGCTGGAGTCCAACAATGAATACTGGCTGGAGCTGGACGCGCGTCTGCGCACAGACTTTAACATTACAACCGGTGTAAAATCGGAGGAAATCGGAAAGTTCAAGAGCAAAGCCAGGATGAAAGGCTATTACGAGAAGGCCGGCATCCCGACTGCACGTCAGCACAAGGTGACGGGCGGGGACGAGGGTCTCGCCGCCTCCAGGGCATTCATCAAAAAGACCGGCTATCCCGTCATCGTAAAGCCCGAGATCGGTGTCGGCGCGCTTGATACCTACAAGCTGGAAAGCGATGCGGATCTGGAGAGATTCTACGCGGATTTCCCTGAGCACCCCTATGTCATGGAAGAATTCATCACAGGAAATATTGCTTCCTATGACGCGGTCATCAATTCCAAGGGCGAGCCGCTCTTTGAGTCCATGACCTGCTGGCCTCCTTCGATCATGGATATCGTGAACCGCAGGCTGGATCTGGCCTATTATGTCGCGGACAAAATGCCGGAATCCCTGCGCAAAATGGGCCGCGCCGCGGTCAAAGCCTTCGACGTCAAGGGCCGCTTTGTCCATATGGAATTCTTCTGCCTGACCAAGGCCAAACCCGGACTTGGTGATGTCGGCGATTTTGTCGCCCTGGAAGTCAATATGCGCCCTGCCGGCGGCTATACTCCCGACATGATGGATTACGCCCACTCTCTGGACGTCTATCAGATCTACGCTGACATGGTCTCCTTCGATGAGCGCCGTGTTCCCGAGCCCCCTGTGGAACAGTGCTGTGCTTACGCAGGACGCCGCGATGAGTACGAATATGTCCACTCACACGAGGAGATTATGGAAAAATACGGAAACCGCATCGTCATGTGCGAGCGGATGCCGCAGCTCATGTGGGACCAGATGGGCAACCAGAACTATACCGCCATTCTTCCCGACGAAGAAGCAACCCACGAGTATATCCGCTTCGTGCAGGAATACAAGCCGGGCAGCGGCCCCGATTACAGATAATCTGAAAGGCGGCAGCTCCGGTCGCAGGTCTCCTGAAAGGCAGCAGCCCCGATTGCAGACTTCCTGAAAAGCGGCAGCCCCAATCACAGGTTTCCTGAAAGGCGCCATCTCCTGTTCCAGGTGAAAAACAGAAAAAACTCCCGCGAATTGCCGGTTCATCAATGAGATGAGACGGCAATTGCGGGAGATTTTTTTCTTCATCGGACAATACCTGCCCCTGACTTCGGCAGCGGGATCAGCACACAGAAACCGCCTTCTCAGCTTGTCCCGATTCTTTTTTTCTTTATGCAGGACCCGTGCCGGACACCCCGGGCAGGGCCTTCCGGCAGACCTTGTATGCAGGTTCTCCGGCAGGACCTTCCGGCAGACCTTGTATGCAGGTTCTCCGGCAGATATTCTGAAGTGTTGTCTGTCAGTTCTCCTGGGGCTTCCAGGTCCAGCCTTTTTCGGATATCTCGTTGAGGTCATAAGGCGTCGCCTGGTAGACATAGTAGTTGATCCAGTTGCAATAGAGATTATTGCTGTGGGAACGCCACTGCAGATTCGGCCTCTGGGTGGGATCGTCATCAGGAAAATAATTGAGCGGCACCTCGATGTCCAGGCCCTTGCGCACGTCCCGGTTGTATTCGTCCCGAAGAGTGTTGCGGTCATATTCCGGATGTCCCATGATAAAGAAACGTCTGCCGTCCCGGGACATGCACAGGAGAATTCCCGCCTCGGGAGACTCCGCCAGAATCTTCAGCTCCTTGCAGGAATGGATGGCCTTTGCAGGAACTTCCGTATAGCGGCTGTGGGGTATCAGGAAATAGTCATCAAAGCCGCGCACGATGGGCTCTTTGCGGTGACGCACTTTGTGGGAATATACACCGAACAGCTTTTTGCTCAGAAGCTTCTTCTGGAGTCCGTAGTGATAATAGAGACCCGCCTGGGCTCCCCAGCAGATGTGGAAGGTGCTGGTCACATTGGTCTTACTCCACGCAAATACCTTGCACAGTTCCGGCCAGTAATCGACCTCCTCGTACTCCATCTTTTCCACCGGCGCCCCGGTAATGATCAGGCCGTCAAATCTCCTCTCAACCAGTTCATCAAAGGTGTAATAAAACTGCATCAGATGGGAGGCAGAGGTATTGGCGGATATATGGGAGCTCATCCGCATGAATGTGATATTGAGCTGCAGCGGAGTGTTGGAAAGCATGCGCAGCAACTGAAGTTCGGTTTCCTCCTTGGTCGGCATGAGGTTGAGGATACAGATCTCAAGAGGACGGATGTCCTGATGGGTCGCTCTGTTCTCATCGACAACGAAAAGGTTTTCTCTCTCCAGTATTTCTTTGACGGGTAGATCATTCTGAATTCTGATTGGCATGGTTTCCTCTTTTCCAAATCTGTAAATCTATTATAGCAGTCTCTGCCCTGCTTAAACTCCAATTGTCACTGATCAGTCGCGGCCGGATCCCGATCTGCTGCTTCGCCGGCAAGCTTGAGGAAATCCGTCTCGGAAAGAATCGGGATCCCCAGCTGTGCGGCCTTTTTGTTTTTTGATGAGGTGGAGCTGACATCATTGTTGATCAGATAGTCAGTCTTTGCGGATACGCTGCCGGTGACTTTACCGCCGCGGTCCGCGATATATTCCTTGAGAGCGTCCCGGTTGGGGAAGTGATCCACCTTTCCGGTCACTACGAAAGTCTTTCCCGCGATCGGATTCAGGCCGCCGCTCCCGCCTGCCGGGGATGTGCTGTCTCCGGAGGCTTCAGACCCCGGGGAAGCAGCAGTCAGGCCGGCTCTTTTCCGGGGATGGACCTCCTGAAGAAGATGCCCGAGGACCTCCCGGTTTTTTTCATCCTGAAACCAGGCCGAGACCGAAGCCGCGAGAACAGGACCGATTCCTCCCACACCCGAGAGTGTCTCAGCGTCAGCGGAGGCAATTGCCTGCAGATCATCACCGAAATGATCGCAGAGCACTCTGGCATTCGCCGCGCCGATCCCTGTAATTCCAAGGGCATAGACGAGCCTGGGCATGGTAGTATTCCGGGATTTCTCCACGCTCTCCCAAAGTCGGTTATATGATTTTTCACCGAAGCCCTCCATCTCCACAATGGAGTCTCTGTGAGCTTCCAGGCGGTAAATATCCGCAAATTCATGAATATAACCGGCGGCAATGAATTTTTCGAGTGTCATCTCAGAGAGCCCCTCGATATTCATGGCGCTGCGGCTGGCGAAGAGGGTGAATGCCTTGATCTTCTTGGCCGCGCAGTCGGGATTGGTGCAGACCAGCACTTCGGTGTCGATCTCCCTGCGGATCTCGGTCTTTCCTCCGCATACCGGACATTGACATGGAATCTCCAGAGTCCCGGACCTGGTCAGGTTCTCCGCGATCTGGGGAATGATCATATTTGCCTTGTAGACAGTCAGCCTGTCCCCGATCCCCAGCTGGAGAGCACGGACAATACTGACATTGTGCACGGAAGCGCGGCGTACAGTCGTCCCCTCCAGTTCAACCGGCTCAAAAATCGCCACGGGATTGATCAGGCCTGTGCGGCTGGCGCTCCACTCCACCTGCGTCAGAGTCGTCTCCTGCTGCTCATCGGCCCACTTAAACGCGATGGAATTACGGGGAAACTTAGCCGTTGTCCCCAGGGATTCTCCGTAGGCAATATCGTCAAACAAAAGGACCAGACCGTCCGAAGGAATATCGTATCCCGCGATTTTCTCCTCGAAATCTCCCACGGCCTTTGCAACAGTCTCTCCTGTCACAAGGACCGTCTCGACAGTCTCAAAGCCCTGTTTTTCGAGAAAACGCAACTGCTCCAGCCTGGAGTTATGAAAGTCCGCGCCGGTGCCTTCCGCGCCGTTTTCCTGCCGGGCAGCCTCCACCAGAGAAAAAGCGTAAAAACGAACCCGCCGGCGGGCCGTCACTGCGCTGTCCAGCTGGCGCACAGAGCCGCTGCAGAGATTGCGGGGATTTTTGTATCTGACATCCTCGATCACCCCTCTGGCAGCCGCCTCCTCGGCAATTTCTTCATTGATCTGCTCAAAATCGGAATAGCGGATGACCGCCTCTCCCCGCAGTGTAAGTTTTCCCGTGAAGGGAATCCTGGCGGGAAGGTTGCGGAAAGCAGCGGCGTTCGCCGTAATCTCCTCACCGATCTCACCGTTTCCCCGGGTGACAGCCCTGGCAAGTTTTCCGCCTTCATAAGTAAGGACAACCGTCAGACCGTCCAGTTTCCAGGAGAGGAGTCCCTGATGATCTCCCAGCCAGGCAGCCAGTTCCTCCCGCGATTTCGTCTTGTCCAGGGAGAGCATGGGCTGATCATGACGGACACGGGGCAGCTCATTGACGGCCTCGTACCCGACATGAACGGTCGGGGAACCTGCCATCACATAGCCGGTCTCTTCTTCCAGGGCGCGGAGTTCATCGTACAGCCGATCATATTCCAGATTGGACATGATCTCGGTATTTCTGGCATAGTAGGCTTCGGAAGCTCTGTTTAAAAGGGCTGCAAGCTCTTCCATACGGCTGCGCTTCTGCCCGGTCAATTCCTGTTTAAGTCCCGACATCGTTCCCTCGCATTCCGGAAAAAGGATGCCCTCAGACGGCAGGCATCATGTGTCTGATCACAAGATGCTCCCGCAGGGCATCACCTATCATCTGTGTATCGTTTCGTAGAAGAGGCCATTTTAGAAGAGGCCGTTTTCACGCCCTTTTCGCGCGGCACCGGTTCCTGCCGCCTGCCGCACCCCGCTTCTAAGCCCCTTAAATCGGGGACATGTATAAATGCTCCGCTGCACCCGATCCTGTCACATACCTGCCAGCCGGTACAGATTCTCCAGTTCCTCCCCGGTCACGCGCCTCTGCTGCCCGGGCTTCATGGATCCCAGCAGCACGTTCAACACCCGCACTCTCTTGAGAAAGACCACCTCATGCCCCAGTGCCCTGCACATGCGCCGGATCTGCCGGTTCAGCCCCTGTGTCAGGACAATGCGGAATGTGCGGTCTCCCAGTCTCTCCACCTCGCAGGGACGAGTCTTCTGCCCCAGCTCGCGCAGGGAGATCCCGGTCTCAAGCCGATGGATCTCGGCGTCGGAAATCCGCCTCTTTACACGAACAATATATTCTTTTTCATGGCCGTTGGCCGCGCGCATCATGGCGTCGATCAAATGGCCGTCATTTGTCATCAGGAGAAGGCCCTCGGAGTCCCGGTCCAGACGTCCCGCGTAGGTCAGGCGCACAGGATAGCGGAAAACATCTCCGATCACCTTGCCGGCGTGGGGATCCCTCTCCGTACAGGTGACGCCCACCGGCTTATACCAGGCGACAACTACCGGCTCCCTGCGCGGAGTCAGCAGCCTTCCCCCCACAGTGACTTTTTCACCGCCGGTCAGGCTCATGCCCAGTTGGGCAGGAACCCCGTCCACCATAACCTGACCCTCCCGGATCAGGCGGTCCGCCTCCCGGCGCGAACAGAGACCGCAGGACGCTATATACTGATTCAACCGCATCAATCTGTCCCCGCTTCGCCGTGATCCTCTGGAGCTGCGCTGATCTCCTTCTGTTTAACAGTCCCGCCTTCCTTCCTGTCCCGGAGCTTTGGGATCATATTTCCCGGCATTACGTTCATAAACAGGTCGATCGCGTTGTGCTCCGCAATGGGGATTCCGTGCTCTGTCACAAAGGAAATATACTGTTCGTTGGAGGTGACAAGCTCTCCGAACTCATTGGCAGAGAGAACCCTTCTCTCAAAACCATCAGATGTCTTGTCCGTGCGGCGCAGGATCAGAAAATAGACATCGTCTTCGCTGAGGTAATAAAATGAAGAATCAAAGGACTCCGCGTCTGCGAAGACCCGGCAGCATTCCATGGCGTCCCGGACGGTGAAGAAGGAGAACATAAAAGATTTTCCGACCTTCCGCTCCCTGACTTCCTCTCCGGAGTCAGAGGTTCCGGAAAGAAGACTCGCAATGGGATCGGCCTCATCACCGGCATTCTTATCCGCGCTCTCCTGTACTTTTTCCGAAATAGATTCCAGGATGTCCCTGACGTACCTCCGCGCTTCGCTCAGTCCTTTCTCCCTGGAGTCCTCCCTTGAGATCAAAAGGCTCAGAGAATAATCCGGCAGCACGGAGATCCTCATCGTTGTCATCTGGCCCTCCAGGTTGAAATTTTCGGAGAGAACCGCTTTTGCAACCGTTGCGCGGATAAAATCCACTGCCTCTTTTTTGCGCTCAAAAAAATCATCAATCCGGATCCCGTGTTCCCGAAGATCCTCCGGACTGATTATGCAGCTGATGGTATTATCATTTATCCTTCTTATTTTCATCGGATTCCTTTTCGCTGTAATTGATTTTAAAAACACAAATAACTTCTGCAGGCTTACTGAGTGAGCTGAATTTTTATTTTGATTCAAGACCCTCTCACTGTTTATTCATCTTTATCATACATCTTCAAAGGCAATAATAAAAGAGCGTCTGTATGAAAAATCATACAGACGCTGGCAGTAATCCGGATCAGATGCGCGGCTTCCCTCAGGGTGCCCCGCGCAAAACATGTTCAAACAGCGGATCAGTGCTTGATCTGGCTCATAACTTCTTCCGCGAAGTTCTCAACTTTCTTCTCGATACCTTCGCCGGTCTCGAAACGGACAAAGCGGCGGACAGTGATGTCTGTGCCGTTCTCTTTGCCGACCTGCTTCAGATACTGAGCGACAGTCTGCTTGCCGTCCTCGGCCCTGACATAAACCTGATCATAGAGGCAGATCTGCTTGAGCTCTTTGTTGAGTCTGCCGATGAGCATCTTCTCGATAATGTTCTGAGGTTTGCGCTTGTTCTCGGGCAGCTTCTCGTTCTCTTCGATTGCCTGGGCAAGAAGGATCTCTTTCTCGTGCTCCTTGAAATCCTCGGGAACATCGTCCACAGAGACATACTTGGGAGACATGGCAGCGACCTGCATGGCGACGTTGGTCAGAGCTTCCTTGACAGCGTCATTGACAACATCTGTCTTAGCGTCGATGATGACAGCGATACGGCCTTTGCCGTGCAGATAGGAAACAACGCAGCCGTCCTCGGCGACAACCTTCTGGAAGCGGCGGATGCTCAGCTTCTCGCTGATGACAGAGATCATGTCAACGAGAGAGTCCTTGACAGTCTTTGCTGCGTCATCGATCCAGGGCTCTTCCATAAATGCATCGATGCCTTCAGAAGCGGTCTTCAGAGCCTGCTCTGCGACCTTGGCGACATAAGTGCGGAACTTCTCGTTCTGAGCGACGAAGTCTGTCTCGGAGTTAACTTCGACGACAGCAGCTTCCTGATCGCCGTTCTGAGCAATGAGGCAGATACCCTCGGCAGCGATTCTGCTGGCCTTCTTCTCAGCCTTGGCCTGTCCCTTTTTACGAAGGACCTCGACAGCGGCGTCCATATCGCCGTTGGTCTCGGTCAGAGCCTTCTTGCAGTCCATCATGCCCGCGCCGGTAGCTTCGCGAAGTTCTTTAACCTGTGCAGCTGTAATTGCCATAATATGAATACCTCTCGATCTTTATTGCGTTAGCTGCAGGCCCTGACCGGCCTGCAGCATGATTTTCGTACTATGATGCGGCCTCACTCATTTTGCAGGGGCCGCTGCTCCATTCATTCAAAATATATCAGAGAGTGCCTTCCTCAGCCTGCTCAGCCTCAGATGCAGCGGACTCCTCAGCGAGAGCTTCCTGCTCAGCGCCGTCAGCTTCCGCACCCTGGTTTGCCTCGATGACAGCGTCAGCCATCTTGCTGCAGAGCAGTTTGACAGCACGGATCGCGTCGTCGTTGCCGGGGATGATGAAGTCGAGCTCTTCGGGATCGCAGTTGGTGTCGCCGATACCGATCAGAGTGATTCCAAGGGCATGAGCCTCTGCCACACAGATTCTCTCCTTCTTGGGGTCAACTACGAAAATGGCGTCGGGAATACGAGTCATATCCTTGATACCGCCGAGGTTTCTCTCGAGCTTGTCCCACTCCTTCTGGAGCTTGGCAACTTCCTTCTTGGGAAGGACCTCAAAGGTGCCGTCCTGGGCCATCTGCTCAATCTTGCGAAGGCGCTCGACGCGGCTGCGGATGGTCTTGAAGTTGGTCAGCATGCCGCCGAGCCATCTCTCGTTGACATAGTACATGCCGCAGCGGGTAGCCTCAGCCTTGACTGCGTCCTGAGCCTGCTTCTTGGTGCCGACGAAGAGGATCGTGCCGCCCTGCTCCGCGATCTGGAAGACAGCCTTGTAGGCCTCATCCACGAGGATGACGGACTTCTGAAGGTCGATGATGTGGATGCCGTTGCGCTCTGTGAAGATGTAGGGAGCCATCTTGGGGTTCCAACGTCTTGTCTGATGGCCGAAGTGTACGCCTGCTTCAAGCAGCTGTTTCATTGATACAATACCCATTTTTTTCCTCCTTGGTTAAGTATCATCCGCGTCCTTTCGCGGTTCTGTGAGGATATAAGCCACTCTGCCGCGGAAGATCTCCTGATCCCCTGCAGAGCACCGGCTCCCGCTGGGACACGTGTCTGATAAAAAAGATAACACAACTTTTTGATACTAACACATCTTTTCAAAATGTGCAAGATATACCTTTGAATAAACAGCGAGCAAGCGGACGCAAAGATTCTTGCGGACATTTGCGAGCGCCCTTATTATCAGGGCTGGACCTGTCTGCGCATATCCGCCAGTTCCCCGTAGATCGCGTCATTGAGGACCTTGATATAGGTGCCCTTCATACCGGATGAGCGGGATTCGATGACGCCTGCGGACTCGAACTTGCGGAGGGCATTCACGACGACGCTTCTGGTGATACCCGCCTTGTCCGCGATCTTGCTGGCTACAAGGATGCCCTCGACTCCGTCGAGTTCCTCGAAAATATGGATGATCGCGTGCATCTCCGTGTAACTGAGAGTGCCGATGGCCGATTTGACGACCGCGAGCTTCCTGTTCTCCTCGGCGGTTTCCTCGGAAACTGCCCGGAGCATCTCAAGTCCGACAACGGTTGTCCCGTATTCGGACAGGATAATATCGTCAATGTCGAAGTGCTCCCCCTCTTTATAGATAAAGACCGTGCCGAGTCTCTCGCCCGCCACTTCGATGGGAAGAACGATTCCCATCAGGTCGCTGTCGTCATTGGAAGCAAAACCGAGAGTGTTCAGGCTCACATTCTCATGCGTGGAGAGAATATCAAGGAGTCTCGCGTTCAGACCCTGATCTACAAATGTTCCGACTTCTTCGACGATCAGTCCGTGGGCAGTTCCGACACTTCCGCACTCCCCGACGCCCAGAACTTTTCCCTTCTTGCTGATGACCAGTATATGGGCCTGGAGGATATCGCTCATCACACGGCAGATATCGTTGAAGACTACTTTTCCGGTATCGTTGTTATGAATCAGTTTCTCAATTTTCCTGGTATTATCCAACAGAACGACATTATTTGTTGTCTGCATATTTTACTCCTCTGTTATTCTTCCACATCCGGAATATTGTTACTCTTCCGACCATGCCGCTCACCGGAGCGGCATCCTGAGGCGTTTCCGCGAAGGCGAAAACGGTGAGGGATCAGGGGAGGTTTTTACTCCGGCACAAACCTCCGACACAAACCTTCGGATTAAACAATATTGCAGCGGCAGTATTGTTTAATCTTCCGACTCACTGCGGTTTTTGACAAATCCGCACTCACTGTCCGCACATACGAGGCGGTTTCCTTTTTCCAGCATCAATCCGCCGCAGCGGGGGCATTTTTCTGAGGACGGCTTCTGCCAGACCATGAAATCGCATTCCGGATTTCCCATGCAGCCGTAATATCTGCGTCCTTTTTTGGACATACGCACAATGATATCTTTGCCGCACTTGGGGCAGGCCACCCCGATCTTCTCATAGTAAGGCTTTGTATTGTGACATTCCGGGAATCCCGGACAAGCCAGAAACTTACCGTGCGGCCCGTACTTGATCACCATGTGCCTGCCGCAGTTTTCGCAGATTTCCTCGGTCTCTTCGTCCGCGATATGAACTTTTTCCAGAGTCTTTTCAGCCTGAAGAACAGCGTCATGAAGATCGGGATAAAAGTTCTCAATGACAGTCTTCCAGCGGACCTGGCCGTCCGCGATTCCGTCCAGAAGGGCCTCCATGTTGGCAGTGAACATGGGATCCACGATCGAGGGAAATGCCTGTCTCATGATTCCGTTGACAACCTCGCCCAGTTCCGTCATATAGAGGTTCTTTTCCTCTTTGACAATATAGCGGCGGGCAAGGATGGTGGTAATGGTCGGCGCGTAAGTGCTGGGACGTCCGATTCCCTGCTCTTCCAGCGCGCGAACCAGGGATGCCTCTGTGAAATGAGGTGCAGGCTGTGTAAAGTGCTGTCTGGGGTCAAATTCCTCCAGGGTCAGGACACTGTTCTCGTCCAGTCCCTTTCCCAGCACCGGACTCTTCTCTTCTTCATCCTCGATATAGACCTTCTGATAGCCGTCGAACAAAAGTCTGGAGGCGGAAACTGTGAAGAACTGGTCAGGGAATTTACCACCCTCTGCCCCGGTGATATCCTTACCGGGCGCCGCAGTGCCGGCGATCCTGACCTGGGTCGTCTCATACCTGGCAGGAGTCATGCGGCTTGCCACGAACCTTTTCCAGATCAGCTGATAGAGGCGGAACTGGTCCCTGGAGAGCGAATCCTTGATCTGGACCGGCAGGCGGGTCACGTCTGTCGGGCGGATCGCCTCATGGGCATCCTGAACTTTTGCGTTCTTCTTTTCCTCCCGGGGCTGCTGCAGAACATATTCCTCCCCGTAGTTTTCCCCGATAAAGGCGGCAGCGGTCGACTGTGCCTCATCGGACACGCGCACGCTGTCTGTTCTCAGGTATGTGATCAGAGCGACCGTTCCCTGTCCCTTGACCTCAACGCCCTCATAGAGCTGCTGGGCGATGCGCATCGTCTTCTGGGTGGAAAAATTCAGCACCTTACTTGCCTCCTGCTGCAGCGTGGAGGTGGTGAAAGGCAGAGGTGATTTGCGCGTCCTCTCGGAACGCCGGACCTCGCTGATGGAAAAAGAACCACCCTCCAGTCCGTCAATGATCCTCTCTGTCTGTTCCCGGGTCTGCAGATCTACACGGGAAACTTTCCCGTCCGGTCCTGCCTCTCCGTAGTAATGGGCTTTGAGCGGCCTGGTGCTTCCCTCGACGTTGAAGGTCACGTCCAGCGACCAGTATTCCTGGGGGATGAAGGAGTTGATCTCATCCTCCCGGTCCGCGATCAGGCGCAGGGCCACAGACTGCACACGTCCGGCGGAGAGTCCTCTTTTGACCTTTGCCCACAGAACAGGTGAGATCTCATAGCCGACCATGCGGTCCAGTATGCGGCGGGTCTGCTGCGCATCCACGAGATTCATATCAATATCACGGGCATTTTTGAGTGATTCCGTGACTGCCTTCTTAGTGATTTCGTTAAAGGTAATTCTGAAGACTTGTTTATCGTCTGCATCATCCAGCTTCAGGGCGGCTTTCAGATGCCAGGAAATGGCTTCTCCTTCGCGGTCAGGGTCCGTTGCCAGATAGATGCGGTCGGCCTTTTTGACCATCTTGCGCAGCCCGGAGAGAAGTTCTCCTTTGCCCCGGATCGTGATGTAACGCGGCTCATAATCATGCTCAATATCGATTCCCATCTTGCTCTTGGGAAGATCTCTGACATGCCCGTTAGATGCCGCCACCTCATAAGAAGATCCGAGAAATTTCTTGATCGTTTTCACCTTTGCAGGTGACTCCACAATTACCAGATTTTGTTTTTTTCGACTTCCAGCCATAAATTGATTACCGGTTTCCTTTTCCTTTTTGATTTCTGCCCGGCGGACCGCGCCGGAGTCAGCCGCACTGTCTTTTCTGTCCGGATCCATGTCATGGATCCTTCATTTCATACAGCTAAACCCCGCAGCCCCCGATCCCGAGTCTGTGTTTCCTCTCAATCATCTCATCAATTGTCCCGATATAGGTGGATACATCCTTGCAGTTATCGCTGCGCTCGATTCTTCCACCGGGAAACACTGCCTTGGAAATGCTCCCGGCGCCGAGCGCCAGGATCGACTGCTTCTCTTCCATGATGAGAATATTGTACATACCCGCCTTACCCGGCCGGGCGTATCCCACGTTCTCGAGATTGCCGGAGATGTTTTTCTGCCTGTACAGATAATAAGGCTCCATCCCCATCCTGGCCGCCGCCCGGGCTGCCAGTTCAACACATCCGTCTGTATTATTTATAGAAGAAAAGCCATTCTGTTCAATATATTTCTGCATGCGGGAGCCTCTCTTAAGAGCAAGGGAATGCACTGTGAGACTGTCCGGAGAGAGTTTCTCAATCTCCTGCAGAGTCCGGGCAACATCCTCTTCTGTCTCCTCAGGGAGACCGAGAATGATATCCATATTGATATTGTCAAATCCGGCTGCCCGGCACATCGCGAAAGCTTCGCGCACCTGTTCCACCGTATGTCTGCGGCCGATCAGACGCAGGGTCTCCTCCTTCATGGTCTGGGGATTGACGCTGATCCTGGTCACGCCGTGCTCCTTGATGACCTGCAGCTTTTCCTCCGTGATGCTGTCCGGCCTTCCGGCTTCGATGGTGAACTCGCTGATCCCGTCCATGGGAAAGCAGCTGTTCAGCATGGCAAAAAGGCGCTGCAGCTGGGCCGGCTCCAGAGTCGTGGGTGTGCCGCCTCCAATGTAGACAGTGTCAAGCAGGCGTCCCCGCATCAGGGCGGAGGTGTCCCTCATCTCTTTTTCCAGGGCGTCCAGATACTCGTCCACCCTGTCTTTCCAGAGCGCCAGATTGAAGGAAGGGAAGGAGCAGTACAGACAGGTCGTCGGGCAAAACGGGATCCCCACGTAGAGGCTGTATCCATTTTCATAATGGATATCCGCCAGGATCTCCCTCTCCCGCTGAGCGATCTGCGAGGACAAAAGGGCCTTTTCCGGGCTCACGAGGTGGTCGCGCATCATCGATGCGGCTGCTTCTTCCGGACTCTTCCCCTCAAGAAGGGACTGCATGGCGATCTTGGTCGGCCGGATGCCGATCAGTTCACCCCATGGAAGTGTGCGCCCCTCTCTGTCCGCCAGCATGCTGTAAAGCAGATGCTTGACAGCCGTCTTGAGAGCAGGGCTCTTTTGGGCATAGGAAATCCCTTGCGGAGCCGGAACCGAGCGGGTATCACTTCCGTCGCAAAACGAAACCGTAACTTCCGAATCCGCAAAAACCACCCTCATAAAAGGCTCCTTGGCGATCTGCTGGTATTTTCGATTACCGGCGGCGTCTCCGGCGGTGAGAACTTTGACATCCTCCCGGGGATAAAAAGCCTTTAGCAGAGAGTGGATCTCATAGCGATATAATTCAATATTTTCAATAACAGTGATCATAGTTGTACAAAAGCGGTGTCTCACATGCCCTCTTGCTTACGCGCGCACGAACCAGTTGTGCTTCTTTTCATATCCGATCGTCGTCTCATTGCCGTGCCCTGAAAAAACAGCCGTATCATCCGGCAGCTTGTAGAGCTTGGTCCTGATCGACTCAAAAAGGGTTTCCTGGTCGCCTGTGGGCAGGTCCGATCTGCCGACCGATCCCTCAAACAGAGTGTCTCCGCTGATCAGAATATGGCCGTCCTCGATGTAATAGGCACAGCTGCCCTCGGTGTGGCCGGGGGTAAAAATCGTGCGCATGGTGATTCCCGCGACCGTGACTTCCTGTCCGTCGTTGAGATAGTGGTCAGGGCTGACCGTGCAGGGACGTCCGATCGAGGCGGACTGATTCAGCTGAGGGGACTCGCAGAGACGTTTCTCATGGATGCAGACATACACAGGGGCGCCGGTCTTCTCCTTCAGGGCGTCAAGTCCCAGGATATGATCGAAATGGGCATGTGTGAGCATAATCGCCTTCACCTCAAGCCCTCTTTTGACCAGCTCATCGTAGAGCCTGGCCCCCATATCCGCAGGATCAAACACGACAGTTTCCTTACTGCCCTCTCTGTAAAGGAAGTAGCAATTGGTCTGGACCATGCCGACCACAAAACAGTTTACCTTCACATCAGCATGACTGTTATCCATAGAACATAAATCCTTTCCTGCAAAAAAGCAATGTATTCAGGACTCGCCGGCAAGTCCTGTACGATGAAGCGGGTTTCCCTTTTGGACGCGTATCCCGCGGCCCGAAGTCACGGGTGCTGCGCGGTGAAACGGGTTTCCCTTTTGGAGAGCGTATCCCGCGGCCTGAAGTCACGGGTATTGCGCGGTGAAGAATCAATCCCATCAGCCGCTGGTCCTCTTGATCGCCTGAACATCGGAAATACCCTGAAGACGCATTGTGATCTCATGCAGTTCCTGTCTGCTCTTGACTTCGAAGCCCAGTGTAAGTGTCGCGATTCCCTGCTTGCTGGTGGAGGATGTGATCCTCAGGATGCTGATATCCTTTTCCGAGAAGACCTTGGTCAGTTCGTTGAGCAGTCCGCTCCTGTCTCTGGCGTAGATCTTGATCTCGGCCATAAATCCTTCTTCTTTGCGGCGTTCTGCGCCTTCTGCCCAGGCGGCTTCAATGAGTCTGTCCTGTTCCTCATCCGGAAGATTCGAGACATTGCTGCAGTCCTTCCTGTGGATGGAGATTCCTCTTCCCCGGGTGATATATCCGACGATTTCGTCTCCGGGAACCGGATTGCAGCACTTGGAGAAGCGGATGGAGAGTCCCTCGGCCCCCTTTATGACCACGGAGCCCTCGGCACTGTTGCGCCGGGTGTGCTGGTTCTCATTCTGGACCTGCTGGATGATCTCCTCACTGGTCAGCTGATGCTTGTGATCCTCCGCATACAGGTCCGCCAGCTTGTTGACGACCTGTCCTTCCTTGATGCCGCCGTGGCCGATGGCGGCAAGGAGAGCTTCCCAGTCGCGGAAGCCGTATTTCTGAAGGACGATTTCGACATAGGCCTGGCGAATGAGCTCGTGCATATGCAGGTTGTGTGCCTTGGCATAAGCATAGATCAGCTCTCTTCCCTTGATGATATTCTCTTCTTTATTTTCCCGCTTGAACCACTGATTGATCTTGTTTCTGGTCGAAGCGGCTTTGGCAAAGCTCAGCCAGTCCAGGCTGGGTCCCTTGGAATTGGCACTGGTAATGATCTCGATCCTGTCGCCGTTTTTGATCACATAGTTGATGGGGACGATCTTATCATTTACCCGGGCGCCCACCATCCGGTTGCCTACCGCCGTATGAATGGCATAGGCGAAATCGACAGGCGTGGATCCCGCGGGCAGGTTCTTGACTTCTCCGCGCGGGGTAAAACAGTATACATCATCGGAAAACAGATTCAGGTCACTCTTGAGGATGTCCATAAACTCGCGGTTATCGGACATATCCTGCTGCCACTCCAGGATCTGACGGAGCCACACGAGTTTTTCCTCTTCGCGTGTCTTCTCCACCTTCTCGCTGCTGCCTGCTTCCTTATATTTCCAATGCGCCGCAATACCGTATTCGGCCGCGCGGTGCATCTCGTATGTACGGATCTGTATCTCAAAGGGCTGTCCGGCGGGACCGATCAGTGTGGTGTGAAGCGACTGATACATGTTCGCCTTGGGCATGGCTATATAGTCTTTGAAGCGGCCGGGGATCGGCTTATACAGCTCATGGATCGTTCCGAGAACGGCATAACAGTCACGGATCGTACCGACGATCACGCGCACGGCAAAGAGATCATAGATCTCCTCGAGCGACTTGTTCTGGTTGACCATTTTTCGGTAAATGCTGAATAAATGCTTTACCCTGCCGTCTACAGTTCCTTCGATGCCGGCTTCCTTGATGTGGTCCTTGATCTCATGCGCGATTTCCTGCACATAGTGGTCTCTCTCGCTCTTGCGCTGTTCAACCTTTTCCACGAGGTCATAATAAATATCCGGATAAAGATATTTGAGTGAGAGATCGTCCAGCTCAACCTTGATCTTGGAAATTCCCAGGCGGTCAGCGATCGGAGCGTAAATGTCGACAGTCTCCTGGGAGATGCGCTGCTGCTTTTCCAGCGGCATAAACTCCAGAGTCCGCATATTGTGCAGGCGGTCAGCCAGCTTGATCAGAATGACGCGAATGTCCTTGGCCATGGCGAGGAACATTTTGCGGAGATTTCTGGCCTGCATTTCCTGCTGGACCTGGGATTTATCGCCGTAGTCGCCGGAGAGCTTGAGTTTTTTCAGCTTTGTGACGCCTTCCACCAGAAGAGCCACGTCTGTTCCGAACCGCTCGGCGATCTGTTCCCTGGTCAGCACGGTGTCCTCCACGACATCGTGAAGAAGCCCCGCGGCAATGGTTTCCTTGTCCATCTCCAGCTCAGCCAGAATGATCGAAACACATAGAGGGTGGATAATATAGGGCTCGCCTGATTTGCGGAGCTGCCCTGTGTGAGCTTTACACGCAACATCATAGGCCCTCTCGATCAACGTGATGTCATCGGAAGGATGATATTTTCTGACACGGTCGATAAGATCCCGATAGAGGTCCTCCGGACAGTGGTACTCCCCTATCCGTTCAATCTTACCGGTGTCGATGGCGATCCTGCCTCTATTGTCTACCTGCCCTTTGATGTCATTCATGATACACCTCTGCCGACAATTCCCGGTTATAAAGCAACTAATACACGGGAGGCATGCCGCCTCCCTGTGTACAACGTTATTGTGATGACGTATTGTTACCGTTCAGTTTGTGACCGGCGACAATTTATTGCCTGAAAATAATAAAAGTAAAGCAATTATAGTCTGTTTTGTTGTGTACGTCAATCGGGGGATTTGCAGAATCCACACGCTTCAGGACTTGTTTGTATTTAGTTTAATACAATATTTCGTTCATGTAGTGCATTTTTTACAGAATATACAAACTATTCCGGCAAAACAGCCTGCCGGATGGAACAGACCGCAAGCAAAACCGGAACGAAGGCGCAGAGACAGCGCAGGGACATAAGCCCAAAACAGCACAGTGGCATAGGCCCAAAGGCAGCCCGGGGACATAAGCCCGAAGGCTGACCGCAGAAGGAAGGGCTGACCGCAGGAGGCAGGCTGACTGCCCGGGGGCAAGTCAGAGCGCGCCCATGACGCGCAAGTCAGGACCACCGGCTCAGCCGGTGGCCTGCTCCACCCCTATAAGGGGTTGTTTCCTGCTTGCGCCCGGAAGGCGCACTGAGGGTCTGCCAACTGCACCACATCCACAGCCGCCCCTGAAGGGGCTCTTTCAGTGCTTCCTTCCACCGGCGCAGCCCCCTAAGGGGCTTGCTGGTTTGCTTTGATTTCCTACTACCACTCCAAGTGGTTTACTTCTTGTTTTTCCTCACCGGCTCACCCGTGAACGGGTCAATATACTCTACTAATGACATCTGGTCATACTCCAAGTCCTCTTTGAGCTGGTTCTGGATATATTTCTTGATTGCAGCTGTATTCTTTCCTACCGTGTCAACATAATATCCTCTGCACCAGAAGTGACGATTTCCATATTTGTACTTTAGGTTCGCATGCTTCTCAAAGATCATAAGAGAGCTTTTTCCTTTCAGATACCCCATGATTTCTGATACAGAATATTTGGGTGGTATTCTTACAAGCATGTGGATGTGGTCCGGGCAGGCTTCTGCCTCTATGATCTCAATTCCCTTTCTCCTGCACAATGTTCCCAGAATCTGGCCAACATCTGCCTTGATCTGCTTGTAGATTACCTGCCTTCTGTATTTTGGTGCAAAGACTATGTGATACTTGCATTCCCATTTTGTGTGGGCTAAACTGTTCTCTGTGCTCATTGCACACCTCCCGTGATATTTTATTTGTGGTTTTCCAGACCCACATTTATCTTATCACGGGAGTTTACTTGTATCTAAAGATCTGCCCTCCCCCTGCAGAGCAGGGGGTTTATTTTTGACTGTGACACAAAAAAAGTGAAAAATAATGCCTGTGCATTTTTTTCACTCCAGAGGTTTGCGTCG
>JAUNEM010000033.1:12982-19561 GCA_030525515.1 Eubacteriales bacterium | reverse complement strand
TCTCTTGTTATATTTCTCTTCTTTTATTCCTCTTTTCTTTCCGCAGGGATAAAGACTCTGTTTCCGCGGGGGTGCAGGGCGAGTTCAGCTTCTTTCACCGCCTCGTCGCAGAAAATACGCTGGGAGTCGATCAGATCCTTTCCTCTCTTGTCCACGCGCTCATAGGTGCCATCATTTTTCAGGGTATGAGCCTTGACTGTATCTACCAGTTCCAGGTCAAGGATATGGACCACTTTTTCGGCAATGTTCTTGTCTTCGATCGGGAAGAGAATCTCTACACGCCGGTCGAGGTTTCTGGGCATCCAGTCAGCGCTGGCGGCATACACCTCGGGAGTTCCTCCGTTTTCAAAATAGAAGATGCGGCTGTGTTCCAGGAAATTGCCGACGATGGAGCGGACGTGGATATTTTCGCTGACACCGGGAATACCGACCCTGAGGCAGCAGATACCGCGCACGATCAGGTCAATTCTGACGCCCGCGGAGCTGGCCTCATAGAGGGCTGCCATAATGTCGGGGTCGCAGAGAGAATTCATCTTGGCCTTGATCAGGGCCTTCTCCCCGTTCCTGGCATGCCTGGCTTCGCGGAGAATCAGGTTCAGGAAGCGGTCCTTGAGCCAGAGGGGCGCGAGGGCAAGGCGGTTCCAATAGCGGGGCTCGGAATATCCGGAGAGCATATTGAAGGCGCTTGTGGCATCCTCGCCTATGTCATCCCGGCATGTCATCAGACCGATATCTGTGTAGATTTTGGCAGTTGAATCATTGTAGTTGCCGGTTGCCAGGTGGACATATCTGCGGATACCGTCCTCTTCGCGGCGCACGACAAGGGTGATCTTGCTGTGGGTCTTGAGTCCGACCAGGCCGTAGATGACATGGCAGCCTGCGTGCTCGAGCATCCTGGCCCAGACGATGTTGTGCTCCTCGTCGAACCGGGCCTTCAGCTCGACCAGTACAGTGACCTGCTTTCCGTTCTCGGCAGCTCTGGCAAGCGCCTGAATGATCGGGGAGTTGCCGCTCACACGGTAGAGGGTCTGTTTGATGGCGAGCACATCCGGGTCATCGGCCGCCTGTGAGACAAAGTTCACGACAGGCTGGAAGGTCTGGTAGGGGTGATGCATGAAAATATCGCCCTCGCGGATCTGTTCAAAAATATCACATCCCGCGGGGAGCCGGGGAATTTCCTGAGGCCTGGCATAGCGGTTCTCTCTGAGCCACTCAAAGCCGTCAAGTCCGTAGATTTTCATCAGGAAAGTCAGGTCCAGAGGTCCGTCGATCTCATAGATCTTGTCCTGAGAGACAGCAAATTCCTTCTGCAGGAAGTTCAGCAGCCTGGGATCGATCCCCTCCTCCACCTCAAGGCGGATGGCATATCCCCTCTGCCGTTTCTTGAGCTGCTTCTCGATCTCCTCCAGAAGATCGGACGCTTCGTCTTCATCGATCGTCAGGTCAGCGTTTCTCGTCACCCGATAGGGGTAGACACAGAGCACATCATAGTTGAAGAAGAGACTTTCCATGTGGTGCCTGATGATCTCCTCCAGGAAAATAATCCTGCGCATAGTCGAAGTCATGCAGGCTTCCTGAGCGGAGGTGTTTTCACTCTGCTCCCCGGAGGCCCCGGTCTGTTCAGAAACGGCGGCTGATGCAGATTTCTCCTTGTTGTCCTTATTCTTTTTCTTTTCCCCCGCCAGGGCTGCCTTCTGCTCGCCGGTGATCTCCACTTCCGGCAGCTCCAGGATCCTGGGCAGGACATCGGGGACCTGAACAGTGGCAAACTGCAGCGCTGTCTTGTCTGCCTTGCCATCCTTGCTGTCCTTGCCGGATTTCTTCGCTTTTCTGGTATATCCGGGGATTCCCTTGCCTGTGCCCGCCTGACGTGTCAGAAGGGCGCAGAGGTTCAGACTCTTGTTCCTGACCAGGGGGAAGGGACGTGAATTGTCCACAGCCATGGGAGTCAGGACGGGGAAAACCGCGTTTTCATAGAAGTCCTCAACGAAAGCGCGCTCCTCGGGCAGCAGATCTTCATAGCGGGCGACGATCGTCAGTCCGTTCTCCTTCAGTCCGGGTACCAGCTGACGATTATAGGTGGAGTACTGCCTCTGCATGAATTTGTGAGTCTCGGTGAGAATGGCGTTCAGCTGTTCTCCGGCTGTCATTCCCGCGATATCTCTCTTTTTGTATCCCGCGTTCTGCATGTCCTGAAGGGAGGCCACACGCACCATGAAAAACTCATCCAGGTTGGAAGCGGTGATCCCGAGAAATTTGAGGCGTTCGAACAGAGGATTGTCCTTGTTTCTGGCTTCACTGAGACAACGGCGGTCAAACTGCAGCCAGCTCAATTCCCTGTTGTGGTAGTACTGCGGATTTGCGTATTTATCTGTAAGCTCTGACATGATTTTCTCCTCTTTATTATTTCTGCAGGAGCTGAGGGAAACGCACGGCCTGCTGCCGGCAGCCTGTCAGCCCGTTAAGCTGTTCATGTCCCGCGCAGGGCAGAATCTTTCCACTGCCAATCCGCGCTCAGCGTTTCTTCTGTTTGATCACAGGTTTGATCCCGAACACCTCTTCAAAGAAATCAGCCCGCTGGCTGAACAGCCCTTTTTCAAGGGAAATGTCTTTTCCTGTCTCCACAGTAATGATCATCTTCCGGTCCTGGATCCGGATCTGGAAGTCTCCGAATTTCTGGCGGTGTGAACGGTCAAGAGCATTGGCGACGCGCAGGATCGCTGTGAGCCTGGCAACAGTCATGCAGGATTCCGCATCCAGAGCAGGTTCCTCCGCCAGAATCGTTTTGTAGGAAAAAGCATCGTGGTTAAAGCGGACGACACATGCGACAATGGTCTGCTCCCTTCCCGAAATACCGATAATTTCCGTGGATTTCAGGATATTGTAGGAGCACTCCGCCAGATTGGTCATGCTGATATACTTGCCGCAGTCGTGAAGTGTTGTCGCGATCTGGAGAAGCAGCCTCTCCCGGTTTCCCATACCGTGAAGTTTTTTCGTGCTCTCAAAAATCTTCAGCGCGATCTTTCCGATCGTCCTCGACCTTTCCTCACTGCCCTGATAACGGCGGCTGATCTGTTCCGCGCAGGCAAGAATATCTTTTTTGAAGTCATGCGGTTCCTGCAGATATTTGTGCTTCTCGGCATACTCATATACAATGCCGTCGGCCAGAGTCACACAGGGCAGCCAGATGAGCTCGGCGTTCATACACTCCGAAATGCACTTGAGCATGATCGCGGAAATTCTGAGAAGAGGGATATTGTCCTCCTCTATTCCCATCCTGGCCGCCAGATCGTGGATACTGTATTTTTCCATCTCACCGAGAAAACGATAGAAATCACGGGCAGAGATAAATCCCTCCATACGCTTCATTTTCTCAGGTGTGTCCTTCATGATTTCCCGGAAGTTGAAGCTCTGCTTTCTCACCACTTCCGAGATATAGTCATCCACCAGAATAATATTGCTGATCTTCACATCCCTGAGATAGAGCTTTGCAAAGACCTGAAGCTGGGAATCAACCATCTCTTCCACCAGGGCGGGCGTCTTAGTGCTGCCGGCCCCGATTCTGTGGAGAAGCTCATTGATGCGCAGGACGCCCAGCTGAAGATTCTGCGTGAGGACCAGACGATCCTTTTCATAAAGCGAGATCTGAATGCTGCCGCCGCCGAAATCAACGATCGCAGTGCCCTTGCCGATCACCTGGCTGAATCCCTCGCCCTTGGAGGCAATGGACTTGTAGTCCAGGAAGCGCTGTTCGGAGTTGCCAAGTACCTCGATGTGGATGCCGGTCTCCTGCTCAATCTGCCTCACAACAACAGAGGCATTCTCCATGTCCCTGAAGGCGCTGGTAGCATAGGCTTTATAATTGCGGACGCCATAGCTGTCCATGATCCTGCGGAAATCCAGGAGAATCCTTTTGACCTCGGTGACATGGGCAAAGCTGATCCTTCCCTGCTCATAAGTGTCCGATCCCAGATCGATCAGGTGGCTGACGTCGTCAATCTGCCTGATTCCGCTCTTTTTGGACAATTCAAAAATCTTGAGTTCCACTTCGTGGCTGCCGACATCAATCGCGCCAAAAAGATTAGCCATCTCTTCCCCCTTTGTAATGAATAGAGTCAGTTGGAAAAAGCCGATATATATGATTTAGTGTTTGCGAACAGCAGGTCATGGCCGCATAACATGTTTAACCATTACCATGGGCGGCAAGGCCTTCAGGCCGATTCCCCCATTTTCAGAAGTTTGGCCGCCTGATCCGCCGCGATCAGCGGGTCAATGATATCATCCATATCACCGTTGAGGAAGGAGTCCAGCTTGTAGAGCGTGCACTTAATCCTGTGATCCGTCACCCTCCCCTGAGGGAAATTGTAAGTGCGGATCTTCTCGGAGCGGTCACCTGTGCCAATCTGGCTCCGCCGCAGGTCCGCCTCCTCGTCGTGCCTTCGCTGCATCTCCATGTCATAGAGCTTGGAGCGCAGCAGGGCCCAGGCCTTGGCCTTGTTCTGCAGCTGGGATTTCTCTGTCTGGCTGTAAATGACAATTCCGGTGGGATAATGAGTCAGGCGCACAGCGGAGTCCGTTGTATTGACACACTGACCGCCGTTGCCGGAAGCACGCATCACATCAATGCGCACATCTTTTTCCGGAATATCAATCTGGATATCATCCTCAACCTCCGGAATCACCGCAACCGTACATGTGGATGTATGGATCCTGCCTCCTGATTCTGTCACCGGAATCCGCTGCACGCGATGGACTCCGCTCTCGTATTTGAGCCTCGACCAGGCCCCCTTTCCCGAAATGATAAAGCTGACTGACTTCATACCGCCTATGCCGATTTCCTCGAAGCTGACAGTCTCGACACGCCATCCGCGTCCTTCCGCGTAATGGACGTACATGCGGTAGACATCGCCGGCAAACAGGGCGGCCTCGTCTCCTCCCGCCCCTGCCCGGATCTCCACGATCACATTCTTGTCGTCATTCGGGTCTTTGGGGAGAAGCAGGATCCGCAGCTTTTCCTCCAGGGCAGAGAGAGTCTGCCTGGCCTCTGCCAGTTCCTCCTTGGCCAGCGCCCGCATCTCCTCATCGCTCTCCTCTCCCAGGAGAGCCTGTGCCTCTGCCGCGTCCTGGTCGGCCTTTTTATAAGCCAGATAAGTCTCAACGACCGGAGCCAGGTCGCTCTGCTCCTTCATGAGCGCCCTGAAACGGTTCTGGTCAGAAGCCACATCCGGGCTCATCAGTTCCTGTGATATATCCTCGTAGCGGAGGACAACTCCTTCCAGTTTCTCAAACATCTGTCAATTCACCCTGCATACAGGGCACAAGGCCCCTGCTATGAGACCGCCTGCTCCTGCCGGCGTAACGGAGCACTCCTTCGGGACATCAGCATATGCTGCGCAAAAATGCCCCGAAATACCGCAAAACCGCTTTTCCCGGCAGGCAGACAGGCCTGTGCGGGAAAACCGTCCGCGCTGCGCGGCAGTCCGGTCTCTGAATTCTCAAAATAATGCTATACACTAACAGTTTACCACAGATAAGCTGAAAGCATCAGTATATAAAAACACCTCACCCGAAAATCCGTCCGAAAATCCTGATTCCTTCGGATTGATTCCGGCGGCAGGGTCAGTTCTTTTCCTTCTGTGCCATACTGCAGACCGCAGTGGCAATGCGGTCGTTGCCGCCGTAGTCCTTTAGGATCTCAATCCCGTAATACCCCGCCTGCTCCAGCAATGAAGAGACTGCCTGTGCCTGATCATAGCCGATTTCCAGCATGAGCCTGCCGCCGATCACAAGATATCCGGGCGCCTCCCGGATGATCCTCCTGTAAAAATCAAGTCCGTCCTCACCTCCGTCCAGGGCAAGCCTGGGCTCCGAGCACCTGACCTCGGGGGCCAGTGTCCCGATCACCCTGGTCGGAATATAGGGAGGGTTGGAAATGATCAGATCAAAGACCGGCTTTCCCTCTTCGTTTCCGTTTCCGGGAATCTGCGAAAGCGCGGAAAAAAGGTCTCCCTCCACCCAGGATGCCTGCTCCGACAAGCCGAGATTGCAGGCATTTTTTCGTGCGATATTGAGCGCGGCGGCGGAAATATCCGATCCCACACCCACACAGCCGTTGGTATAACGAAGAAGACTCAGCAGAATACATCCGCTGCCGGTGCACAGATCCAGAATCCGTGAGTTGTCATCGATCAGCCTCAGCGCCTCTTCCACCAGATTTTCCGTGTCCTGTTCGGGGATCAGAACATCCTCAGACACGACAAAGGGCAGTCCCATAAAGGACTGCTCTCCGATAATGTAAGCCAGCGGCTCTCTGGCCGCCCTGCGCACGATTCCCTCCAGGAAAGCCCTGCGTCTTTCATCATCGACGGGACTCTCCGGATCTGCAAGCAGGCGATTGACTGTGATTCCGCAAAAGTGGTCCAGAAGCAGCCGGGCATCCAGCCTTCCGTCCTCCAGCTCCGCCAGCATAGCCGCGCCTTCTTCATAGACTTCGCGGCATGTGTATTGTCTTCCTGTTCCGGATGATGATTCCATGTTATCTCCATTCATCATGACTGAAAACCGACAGACTTATCCGGC
>JAUNEM010000033.1:0-12882 GCA_030525515.1 Eubacteriales bacterium | reverse complement strand
GCCTCCGCTTCCTTCTCTCCGGCATATTCAGTGCCGAACTCCTTTTCCAGATAGGCACGCCAGTCAAATACCGCATTCACCGATTCGATCGCCACTGCAATCATCTCCTCATCCGGCTCTTTGGTGGTCAGCCCCTGAAGCCAGAGCCCGGGTTTTGATAAAAGCGCGATCAGAGGATTGTCAGAACTTCCGGCAAAGCGGATCAGTTCATAAGAGATTCCTGAGATCACCGGCAGCAGCAGGATTCTGATTCCGACTCTCGCGATCGGATTCCTGACACGGATAAAGAAGAAAAGGACAATACTCACCATCATGACAAAGAGGATAAAACTGCTGCCGCAGCGCTTGTGCAGCCTTGTCGCTTTCGCGGCGTTCTCAACAGTCAGCTCATGGCCGTTCTCCAGACAGTTAATGCATTTGTGCTCGGCTCCGTGATACTGAAAGAGGCGCCGGATGTCCTTCATCATCGAGATCAGCAGAATGTAGATCACAAAGATTGCGATCCGGATGACACCCTCAAACACAGAGAGCAGATTGGCGTTCCCGATCAGATTTATAAGGCGGGACGCGATAAAATACGGAAGGACCATAAAAAGGCCGATTGCCAGAGCAAAGCTGAACACCATCACAGCCGCCATCAGAAATTTTTCGAGGGCGGACTCTTCGGACTCCTTCGCCTGATCGCTCCCCGTGTCCTTGTCCGCCTCATCGGGATCGTCCTGCGCATAAATCGAGGCGGAATAATCCGTGCACCTCATTCCCAGAACCATGGAGTCGATAAAGACAAAAATTCCGCGGATAAAAGGGATCTTTTTCAAAGGCGAGTCTGCGAAAAATCCCTTGTATTTCTCTTTTTTCACCGTGATGCTTCCATCACTCCTGCGCACCGCGACCGCATAATCTTCGCCGTTGCGCATCATAACTCCTTCGAGAACGGCCTGTCCGCCGATTCCCGAATTGCGCTGATTACATTTTTTCATAAAAAAGCTTCCTGGCGGCATATCCGCCCGTGTTCCGCGATCACGTCATTTCCCTGAAGCGCATACAGCTTTGAACATACAGGACGGGCCGGTGCCTCCGGTTTTCCATCACATCCGTTCAAGCCGTTCACAGCCGTGAAGTGAGTTTCTCTTTTTGCGGGCGTATTCCACGACTGAAGGCACGGATATTGCGCGATGCAGAATAAACAACAACGGCAAGACGCAGGGGGAACCGCGGCCTCCCCTGCCGCCTTGCCGTCTGATTCGTTTTATCGATATTACTTGTTGCCCAGACCGTACTTTCTGTTGAACTTATCGATACGACCCTTGGCTGCAGCAGTCTTCTGTGTGCCGGTGTAGAAAGAATGGCACTTGGAGCAGACTTCGACGTGGATCTCAGGAGATGTGGATCCGGTCACGAATGTGTTGCCGCAGTTGCAGGTAACAGTTGCCTGATAATACTTGGGATGAATTCCCTCTCTCATAATTTTCCTCCTTACCTGGGCGCCTGATGCCGCAGATCCCGCGAGTCTGTCAAAGACAGCCTGACTTGCAGAAGGCCCTCCCTTCCGCGGGAAAACGGATACCGGTTAGACGCGCCCCGTATGATTCAAAACGTCTGCATTCGACTGATCTGATTGAATGCACAACAAAAACAACATGCTGTTGCCAAACAGCATTTCGATTATAGCACTCAAATATTTGCCGCGCAAGATAATTTTTTTTAAATGTGATAAAATAAGTCATAGCCGGTTACTTTTCAGACAGGCACGAAATACGGGGTGTTTTCTCGTGCTTTCATATAATTTCGCAAAGGAGAATACCATGATCCAGGATGTAGAGATCGCCACTATACAGGACTTTACCCTTATGGTCACCGAACAGGATTATCGCGCGGATCTGGGCAGGCATCGGAACCTCTTCATCTATAGAGGTGAGCCCGATGCATCCTTCACTCTGTCCACCAGCCTGCGCCGGCACTGCAAAGACAAGAGCTCTTTTCTGGAGCCGCCCATGCTGCTCAACTTTACCAAATACGCGATCCTTCAGGAACCGACCATCGAGAATTCTATCTGGAACCAGATGATCCTCGGCCAGCATCACGGACTTCCCACCAGACTGCTGGACTGGAGTTACTCTCCGACCGTTGCTCTCCATTTTTCCACCACCGAAAACGACCTGGAAATGATGGATGCCAGAGACTCTGTGGTATGGCGGATCGACATCCACGAGCTCCACGATATGCTTCCCGAGAAATACAGAAAAGTCATCAGGAAATATAACACGACTGTTTTTTCTGTAGATATGATCTCCGAGGTCTGCAAAAGTCTTCATCAATACGATGAAGATATGCAGGATAAATGCATGGTCATCATTGAGCCGCCTTCGCTGGATCCCCGGATCGTCAATCAGTACTCTTTCTTCTCAGTGATCCCCGGCAAAATGGTGGATATAACAGGATTTCTCGATGCCCACACAAATCATACCACCCGCTTTATTATCAAAAAGGAGCTGCGGTGGAGGATCCGCGATATGCTGGATCACCTGAACATCACGGAACGTATCGTCTATCCCGGCCTGGACGGACTGTCCAGGTGGCTGGGCAGGCATTATTTCGTGCGCGACTGACCGTCCGGCGGCTGACCGCTCCGGAAGCCTCTATCCGGAGACCGGATGGGAACTGACCGTCCCGGGCGGGAGGCCGGGGAGTGACCGTCCGGCGGCTGCCTGGAGGATGACCGTCCGGCGGCTGACAGGGGAAGTCATATATACATTTTTCTCCTCCTTTGTTATAATCACTTGTCAAATTATTTTTCCCGCGGATAAATCCCCGGGATCCCATTGGAAAGACGTAAACGCATGTCACGATTATATAAAAAAAATACTGCTGTTCCGGTACTCTTTCTGCTGATCACGACCCTGATCCTCGCCGTGATTCTGTCAACAAAAGAGCTCCCCTATCTGGCTCCCCTCCAGGAATATGAGAATAATGCCGTCAAAAACAGCAAGATCATCTTTTCAAAGCCCTCCGGCTTTTATGACGAAGCCTTCACACTGAAAATCAAGGCCCCTTCCAACGAAATCTACTACACTCTTGACGGGACAGAGCCTGCCCGGGGTGAGGAAAACACTTTCCGCTATGAAGGAGGGATTGAGATTTCCGATGCCACTTCCCGGGAAAATGTGCACTCCATGCGCACGGATGTGACCCACAGCTTCAACGAGGAGCTTCTCTCGGAGTACGCAAAGGATTATGAATCCAAGGGCTACAAGGTCCCTGATGAACCGGTCGACAAGTGCACGATCCTGCGAGCCGTTTACTACACAGAGCAGGAAGGAAAGAGCGGGGTGGAGACAGCCTCCTACTTCATAGGTTATAAAGACCGCGAGGGCTACGGAAAAGTAAAAGTCGTCTCTGTGGTCACAGATCCCGCGAATCTCTTTGACTATGAAAAGGGAATCTATGTCACCGGCAAAACTTTTGATGATTTTGCGGCCACTGATCCTTTCCACGACAGCAGCATCTGGTACCGTCACATCTGGTGGTGGTGGGATTCCAATTACAACCAGAGAGGACGCGAGTGGGAGCGCCGGGCTAACGTACAGTTTTTCGACGGAGACGGAAGTCTCCTGCTGCAGCAGGAAGCCGGAATCCGCATTCAGGGCGGAGGAAGCCGCGGCTTCCTTCCCAAGAGCCTCAATCTCTATGCCCGCAAGGACTATGACGGCAATTCCTCCTTTCACTATGACTTCTTCGGGACCGGCTTCAATCCAAAGCGCGTCACCCTGACTACCGGCGGAGATGATTTTTACACAAAGCAGAAAGACCGTCTTGTCTCCGAACTCGCGGCGGACCAGGGCTTCGCGACCATGCATTATGTGCCCTGTCTTCTTTTCCTGGACGGTGAGTTCTGGGGGCTCTACCATCTGACAGAAAAATACGATGAGAAGTATTTCAGTTACTATTACAATGTGCCTGAGGAGAACGTCGTCGATATCAAGAGCAAGGGAGTTGAAGTCGGCATCAGCAGTGACCAGAAGCTCCTGGATAAGATGAAAAAGTTTATCACTGAAAATGATATGTCCGACCCGGAGAACTACGCCCAGGCCTGTGAGCTCATTGACATGGACAGCTTCATCAATTACTACGCGGTCCTGGTCTACTGTGCCCGCTGCGGCGACTGGCCCAACGGCAACTATGCAGTGTGGCGCACCCGTGAAGCTCCTGAGGAGGTCTTCCTGCAGGCTGCTGAGAATGAGGAGCGCACTGACGCCTCGGACGATGACGGCAGCGAAAGCACGGAAAGCGGCGATGAAAGCGTCCCGGAAAGCTCCCCGGCCAAAGCAGAGGATCCCAATCCCAAAAACCTTGACATCAGCGGCAATCCCACCACCGACTCCCCCTATACGGACGGACGCTGGCGCTGGGTCCTCTTCGATGTCAACTCAGCCGCGATTTCCTCTGAATTAAAAGAAAATGACACGCTGAACTATGTGCTGAACAAGGATCCCTCTCCTCTTTTTGTGAGTCTCTCCAAAAACAAGGACTTCCGGAAACAATTCAGCGAACGCATTCTCGAATACGGCCGCACCATCTTCTCTCCTGAATCGGTGGATGAAAAACTGGGGCAGTACGCGGCAGAGTTGACCGACCCTATGAAAGTCAATTTCCGCCGCTTCTTCGGTCGGGATTCGGGACTCGATTTCACTGAAATCACCGACACCGAGATCCGCGGCTTCTTTGAAAACAGGTACAGTATCGTCGAGAAGATGCTGGAGGAGCATTTCGGCGGCATGTAAGACATGTAAGAAGCGGGGAATCAGAACGGCATACCCCTGACCCGGTCATCCGATGGCAGGTCAGAGGGTATGCTTTTTTATACGATTAAAAGATCATCCGTTGCTTCTCCTCAGGGCAATTGCAGGCCCGGATCCGCATAATATCCCGGATCACTCAGCAGTCCGGTCAGCAGTCTGATCTTGTGTTCCTGCGCCTGAGCAGGAAGGCCGACAGGAAAGCCAGTACAAGTACGCCGCCGGCTCCGACACGGACACCCATATTGTTGACGAGCCGTGTATAAGCATCTGTGGTTATGAGAAATACCCTTCTGGCTTCTGCCGTACCCTCCTGACTTCCCTCTCGGATGTCGACACTCCTGTTGCCGGCGGAATCAGTCGCAATGATCTCCACCACCTGCCAGTCTCTGTTCTCCTCAAGCTCGCAGCGGATGGCGATTCTGTCAGTTGCGGGATCCACGTACTGATTGAGGTCTTCATAATATTCGCCCTCTTTGTCCGCAGGTTTCTCTCCCTCCTCATAGCAGGCATAAGTTCTGACTTCCGCGGGTTTCTCTTCTTTCCGCGGAAGGATCGGATTGCCGAAAAGGTCTGTCCCTGTATACCAGCGTCTGATTTCAACCTTTTCGACTGCAGTCTGAGCGTCTTCCGGATAAATCCCAAGCACCAGCGATTTCCCGTTGAAGGTCTGCTTTACCCGGGAGGAAACTCCTGCAAGTCCGTTGACCGGAGGTGTCTTATCCACGACAAAGTCGATCGGAAATTCGGAAACGGACAGTTTTCCGTCGCCGCCTCTCTCCCCGGCATAAACCCGGGAAGTCGTGTTGATGTGACCTGATTCGTCTTCGGAAGTGATCGAGAAGCTGTAGTCTCCTTCCTCCTCAAACACGGATCTCCTGATCCTGTAGAGGTAGATCCTTCCGCCTTTAGTGCTTCCGCCCCGGATATCCTCCTGCAGGTCATATTCCTTTCCCCGGACCAGAGTACGTCTGTCCGCTGTGTTTCCGTCCCGAATGAGTTCAATCTTTTCGGAACCTTTTCTGAGCCTGTTCGTATTGTACTCCTGGATCAGAAGATCCCGCTCTGTCGAGTTGTGAAAGAATGCCCTGCGGATATAATCCTCCGTGCCGTCGTCTGCTGCCTTGAAGACAGAGCCGAAACGATTGAGACTGAAGTCGTATTCAAGCACCTGACTCTGATTGCCGGCAAGATCAACCGCATAGGCTGTCACGTGATAGACATCGTCCCTGCTCTTCTCTGCACTGAAATCCGCGGGACTCAGTGAAACGGAAAACTGCGTGCCGTCTTTTTCAAGCTCTCCGATCCTGCCGGTAAAGTGGTTTCCCTCTTTTGTACCGTCAATTCTGAAAACCGCGTCCGCCGCAGCCGTACTGCAGTTCCTGTCCATGACGGTCAGGGCAGGCGCAAACTGTCTGCCTGTAAAAAACTGGTTTTTGACCGGTCGGTCACTCTTTGTGTCATCCGCCGCCTTCACCACCCTGAAAGGATCTCCATCCTCAAAGCGGAGCACAGGCGGCCTGGTATCGATCACGAACTCCTCCTGGACAGGGATCGCTGTGGCATTGCCTGCCAGGTCTGTGACCGTTCCGTTGAACACGTAGCGTCCGTCCTGTGAAAAACAGAGGTCAGCTGTCCCACCCCTGAATGAGACCGGGGGCGCGGTTCCGCCTCCGGCCGCCTCGACGCGTATGTCGTTCTGTCCGGCAAAGTTCACATCATCAACCCTGACGGAAGCTCTTCTGGCTGCCTTGTAATACCTGTTGTTTGCGGCATCATTATTATCATAGGTCACCGTCACACCCGGGGCCGTCTGATCGATCGTAAACTTCTGAGGCGCCGTGCCCTCATACCTGATCTCCGATGCCCTGTTGCCCAGCATGTCTTCTCCGCTCACTCTGAGCGTATATTTACCGTCTTTCCCATAAGTCACTTTGGCGATCCATTGATCCCCGTCTCCGTTTCCTCCGCCGCCCGAGTGCGACCATCCGCCGATCGAGGCGCCGCTCTCCGTTGCGATATGGAACCTGGAGGGTTCAAAGTTGCGTTCAGTAACCCGGACGGCGGCAGTGCGGCCGGCTTTAAAATATTCTCCGTTCTGTGCGCTGTTGTTATCATATGTAATCCTGACTGAGGGTTTTGTTGTGTCAATGCCGAAATGATATTCCGCCTCCCTCTTGTTTCCGGCATTGTCAAAGGCTGTGACAACGATCTTGATCCGGTTGTTATTGTGCTTTTGTCCGTCTACATTTACCGTATAACTCCCGGAATAATCGAGCGCCTGGTCTTTATAGTTCTTCGACAAATGCTGCAGATTCTTTTGATGAAGGGATCCGGAACCCGAAGGGCTTCCCGAATCTGTCAAAGTATAGGAAATGTCGGCGAGGCCCGAACTGCTCTTTCCCGGATCAGGATCCGATATGTGAATGCTGAGCGAAACATCCGATTTGAACAGAGGCTGGCCGTCCAGGTATGCGCTGGTTCCCGGCTTTGCGCGGGCGGCGATACTGATGGAAGGGGCGATCTCGTCCACAGCAGGTGCCTCCCTGTCAAGATAAATCCGGTTCTCAGTCGAATAGGTCCTGCTGTTTCCGGCAAGATCTGTGAATGTATACTGGTTCACGCGGAAAGCCTGCTGTCCCTTCTGTGTCGTGCTGACACTGTTGTTGTACCGATAAGGCTGTCCGCCGACTGTTTTCGTTCCGGAAGAAGACGTCGAGTCAATTCTGTAGGAAACAGTCACAGGACTGCGTTCGACCTCTTCAAAAACTTTGATGCTGACATCGGCATTTGTCTCCCGCCGATAAGGCTCCGCAAATGTGACATTGCCATTGACATCCAAAGCATAAATGTCCTTGCTGCCGGTTGTGACCTTCAGGCTTCCCGCGGGAGCGACCGTATCCAGCGCAATGTGGGCGGACATATTTGCTTCCCTCTCGACAGAGCCCCTTTCTCTCTCATCTTCAAGGCCGTCGACCCAGTCGTCCGCTCTCCTCTCTGTCCCTCCTGCAGTTCCGTCCAGGTTGTCCTCTTCGGAGGGAAGAATGGCATTGCCCGCTTTATCACTGCCGTAGATCATGTAGCGGTAGACGCCGTCTCTGTCCCTCCGGTCCGTGATGGTTCTGTCCCTGACAGGAATCACCGATCTCAGATCCGACGCATGGAGAACCAGGGCCTGCGTGTTGTAATGACTCTTGTTGTCTGTCATTGAACCCACTCTGATCTCAATCCTGGAGGCGTCAAAGTTTGTCTCCTTGATCTTGAAAGCCGCGGTATAAGCGCGGTTGAAATAGTACCTCCCATCCTGCAGGGCCTGTCTGGCCGACTCATCGGATTGAATGCCCAATGTAAATGTCGGAGCGGTCCGGTCCACAATGATCTGATATCTGGGCAGGTAAGCTTCCTGTTCGGTCAGATCCCGGTTGAAGGCACCGGCCTTTTTCTTTACATAAGTCCACTTATTGTGCCCTGTGTCCCGGGAAAAACGCTCCCCGTGCTTTTGGTCGGTGTAAGGTATCATCTCATAGACATCGGTCGGATTCAGAGCGCGGTCTGTTCCGTAGGCCGTGAATCTTCTGCGGCTGTCCCTGGTGATCGAAATCGCCGGCAGGTCATAGGTTCTGGAACTGCCTGAAAATCCCAGTGCCTTGTCCACTCCCCGGTCACCGGCATAGAACCTGCTGCCGTCAAGAGGGAGGTTGTCGCTGAAGGAAATCCTGACATACACCGGTTTTCTGTAATATGCGCGGACTTTTTCCCTGTCCCCGTCTTCCTTGTACATGTTGGCGTAATCCACGGAATCATACAGGATCGTCGCCTGGGGACAGGTTCTGTCGACAATTTTTCCGTACTTCAGGGACACTTTTCCTTTTCCGGAATCTGCTGATGACTGCAGCAGCCTGTCCGCATCGTCAGCTCTCTGCCGCAGACTGGTCTCTTTGTTTCCTGCCTGATCCTCCAGCAGAAGCGGATTTCCTGCCTTGTCCCCTCCGGTCAGGGTCAGACCCGAATATTGATGATCTCCTGTCAGGATATAATCTGCGGCAATCACTTTGCCGCTGCCGGAAATCTCTGCTTTGACCGAAGGGATTCTGCCGTCGCCTTCCCTGAACATGGATCCCTCAAACAATCCGGCCCGGATGTTTTCATCTTTCACACTGATCCGCACCTTAATATTCCTGTTGTAATAGACGCAGTCTGTATCACTGTAGATCCTGCCGTCCGTGACGGGATAGGTCTGACCCTGAAGATTTTCCATGCTTGTTGTAACAATTCCTGTGACGAGAGGTCTCTTTGTATCCAGGACGAACTCTCCGCTGTACCCTTCTTTATGAAACCTGCAGCCCCTGCTGTGTTTCATGAAATAGTCCTGGTCCGCCCTGTTGCCTGCCGCGTCAACAGCAGTCACGGTGATCGTATGAAGACCGTCTCCCAGACGGCTCTTGTCCCGGGCCAGCTCCCCGGCGCTATAGGTAAGTGTCTGCTCTCTTCTGTACTTTGATTTACCGGCCAGGATCCTGTCCAAAGAAAAGGAATCGAGCTCAAGTGCCTTCCTTCGTCTGCCATCAATCTTCACACTATACTCAATTCCGGATCCTTTCATTCCGAATTCATGGCCATTGTCATCAAAAGTCACAGTGATCCCGCAGTTATCCGCCCTGTAGTAGAAGCTGCCGTCCTCCTCCGGGGAACTGACATTCTGCCTGACGCCGCTCTTTTTGCCGCTGTTGACATCCATGCGGATCGAAACACGCGGCTTTGTCCTGTCTATAACGAACTGAAAAGGAGCTTTCTGGCCCTTGAATTTCAATCTTCCCTTATTCCCGGCGTGATCAGCAATGACATTGTTTTCACCGAAGGTGCCCAGCGACAAAGTATAGACTCCGTCATTGTAAAAAGATATCTTCCTGATGTAAGTGTCGTCATCTCCGTTATCCGATTCCCCGGGCTTGAGATCCCAACTGCTTTCGATAAATATTCCCGCGCCTTTGGTCCTGCTTCCGTATGCCTTTCCTGTGACTTTTACATCGAACTCGTCGGGATTGAAGTTCCTTTCCTTCACTGCGATGACCGCCGTCCTGGATCGATTGAAATAAAAGCCGTTCCTGTCATGATTATTGTCATAGGTCAGAGTGACGGCCGGAGGAGTGATATCAATTCCGAATTGATAGGCCGCAGTCGATCGATTGCCGGCATGATCCAGGGCATTCACCTGAAATGTCAGCGAATTATAATTTGCTTTCTTTTTATCGATCCGGACAGCCTCCTTTCCTGTCCATTTCTTTTCAAAAACAAGTTTTGAGTCATCGTTTTTCGCTGCTTCCGCATCATAGTGAAAAGACCTGCTGAAAATCGTCTTCTCATGATTCATAAGGACATATTCCACACTCTTCAGGCCTGTACTGCCCCGGCTCTTCTTCTCCCCGGCAGTTCCGGCGCTATTGGCCGGGCCATAAGGGTCCTTGACCGTAACTTCGATAGACAGGTCGGATTCACCATTATAAAGAGGCGCGCCCTCTTTCCCGTATTTTCTGCAGGGGCGGGTCGGAGCGATCGTGATCATGGGTGCCTGCGCGTCCCCGGCTGTCACCCCGGGCGCATCCGGGTCCAGAAAAACATCAAGGGTCTGCAGCCTGTTCCCGTCTGTGCATCCCGCATGGTTCCCCGCCAGGTCCTCTGCGTAGAATCCTTCGACACGGATGACACAGGACCTCTTTTTGAGGACACCGGATCCGCCCGGGACAGAGGGAGCTGTAACCGCTTGTACAAGCCTTGTCCCAAGAGCATAATCCGTTGCATGTGCTGTCGTATTTTCTTTTACTTCTGTCCTCTTCACCAGATCATAATAAAGTTTATAGGGCGTCTTTTCCCGGTCTTCGTTTACAAGAGCCGCAGTCACCGAAGCCGAGTTCTCCGCCCGGTAACGATCGTTTGCTGTGATTCTTCCATCATCCCACATTTCAAAAGCCCTGACCGCGGCATTTCTTTCCGGAGCTTTTTCAGGCAGGGTCTCTATTTTCACATACATCTGAGGTATTTCCAGGTCTGTCACGATGGGATATGTAAGTCCTTCCGATTCAAAATACTTTTCCTGCCTTTTGCCATAGATCAGGTCATTGCCGGCAAGATCCTGCCCTTTTACCAGATACCGGATCACGCCGGGTCCGGGAGCGGATGTGAAGACCGCAGTTCCCTGATCCTCGTCAAAGGAGACCTGACCGGCCTTATAATCTCCTGCGTTCATCTGTACTGTTGAAGAATCTGTGTAATCCTGATCATCCGGCTTCTTTTCAGCATAGGAAACCTTCAGTCTGCAGGTCCTGACTTCAGCACCTCCGGTCCTGTCCAGCTTCAGATTCTTCTCTAAAATCCTGATCTCGCAGGTGTGTCTCTGATTGAAATAGAACCTTCTGCCGTACCTGATGTTCAGGTCCGGTCTGGATGGCTGGCGATAACACTCAATGTTTATCACCGCGACCGGGTTGATCGTATCAAGTACGAAATGACCGGCGTCCTCCATATGATTGTCATTTCCAGCGTAGTCCGTGGAATTGACCCTGACAGTTATCTTCCCGTCCCTGCATTTTTTAATATCCTCCCTGGTGAAAATGATGTCCGCGGATGTCTTCCCGTTTTCCAGATCATGGAGTTCTTTGCTCACGATCTCATTTCCGTCAGCGTCACAGAGGCCGGCCCTGTACTCGCCGCTCTTCCCGCTGCTGTCCCGAAAGGCCAGGCAGGTGTCTGTGAAAGTCACTGTCAGTCCCTTCCCTTCAGCCGCATTGTAGTACTCAGTTCCCGTTTCTTCGTCGGTATGTTCCTTCTTGTTGTCCAGTGCTACTTTCACAGCCGGTCCGGTATTGTCAAACAACAAAGGGACTGATTCTTCCCGGCTGATGTTTCCACAGTAATCCATCGCTGAGACAGACAGAGTATATGCTCCGTCCAGCTTCAGATCAGACCCGTCAATTGTGAAGAGTCCGCCCAGTGTCTGATAATCCCTCAGCAGGGAAAGGCTTTCCGGGGCGTCCTTCGTCCTGTAGAGAGAATCGCTGCTGAAGCTGCATCCGTCCGGTGGTTCCTGACTCAGGGACACAGCTCCGGCAAGCCGGTTCCCCTTCAGATCCGTCAGGGTCACAGAAACAGATTTGATTCCTGAAAAGACCTCTCCGTCATCTTCCGCCGTGACTCTGAATTCCTTGTTTTTCGACGGCATTTCCGGGCCAGAGCAGGAAATATTGACAGTCGGAGCACAATCTTCATAAACAGCAATATGACTCTTCACGGCAATATCCGTTTTGTTCCCCATCCTGTCAACGGCATGGATGTAAACATATCCTTTCGAAGGCAGGCCGATTCCGACTTCAAATTCTACTGAGTTCCCGATACTGCCGTTTTCAGGGAGCGGGATTTCCTGCCATCCGCCATCAGGCGAAAACACTGCGCCCGATTCCTGTTCGGAAATGAGGGCATATACTTTCTCTACCCCCGAGCCCTCATCAGTTACCCTGTATCTGTTCCTGTACTCTTTATTACTGAATTTTCTGACGTCAACACATTCGACCACAGGACCATCCTGATCCATTATCTGATCTGTCCCGCCAAACTGAATATTTCCATTTGTCTGTTCAGCCCCCATACCCGTGTGTGTGTCGTCCTCCCCGGCAGTCTCTTCCGGGGCTGAATCCGGTTTTTCCTCATCAGCCGTCTCAGCTGCTTCATTCTGCAGGGCCGCACCGTCTTCTATACTCTTCTCAGAGCTCTTCTGCCCTTGCCGGGCGGTTTTTTTCTCAGCGGACAAAGCGGAATCATCCTGTCCGGTCTTCTTCTGTTCCTTGCTCTCCTGAGAATCCCCCCTCTCCTTCTTCTCTTTTTGACCGTCAGCTCCGGATCTGTTCTCCGGCTCTTTCCTCTCCTGCTCACCGCCGGTCCCAGGCCTGTTCTCCGGCTCTTTCTCTTCTTCCCCCTGCCTCTTCCTCTCTTCTTCCTTCTCTTTTTCCCGGTTTGTTTCTTCGCTTGTCTCTCCGTTTGTTTCTCCGCTGTTTCCTTCGCCGATTTCTTCGCTTGTTTCTCCTCTGATCACTTC
>JAUNEM010000180.1 GCA_030525515.1 Eubacteriales bacterium | reverse complement strand
TCAAACAATAGTTATCGTTTTTGTTAAAGTAATATCTATAGTTGATTCTGAATATTTGTTCATGTATAATTGTATTCATAGATAGAGCTAACAAACACACCTGCCATTCATGCTTTTAAAACATGGAAATCTTTTTGCAGCTCTTATTTCAGGGGATAGGAAAATGGCTGTAGATGGCTGCAGAGAATCGGCATATTTTCAAGCCATGCCCCGTCAAAGGCAGGGTCGCAGCATGTTTTCCGCAGATGCTTAAGGAGGTAAAAATGAAACAGTATTTTGATCTTAAAGGAAGAGTCGCCATTGTCACCGGATGTTCCGGCGGACTTGGTGTACAGATGGCAAAAGCACTGGCAAATCAGGGAGCGATCATTGTCCCGATCGCCCGCAGACAGCAGAAAATCGAAGAAGTCGCCGCCGAAATCCATGAGGAGTTCGGAGTGGAGACTTTCCCTGTCCGCTGTGACATCACAGACACACAGATGGTCGAAGAAGTGGTCGACAAGGTCCTGGAAAAATACGGTAGGATTGATATCCTGGTCAACAACGCAGGCACAGGTGCAGTCGCTCCCGCAGAGGATATCACCGACAAGCAGTTCTCCGGCGAATTGAATGTCGACCTGTTCGGAACCTTTAAAGCAGCCCGTGCCGTAGCCAAGAAGGCCATGATTCCCGCCAGATACGGCAGGATCATCAACATCGCTTCCATGTACGGCCTTGTCGGCAACAAAGTCGCAGGCTCTGCACCCTACCATGCAGCCAAGGGCGGCGTTGTCAACCTGACCCGCGCGCTTGCGGCAGAGTGGGGAAAATACGGCATCACCGTCAACGCAATCTGCCCCGGCTATTTCTATACCCCTCTTACAAAAGAGACCCTCGACTCTGACTTCTTCCAGCAGAACGCAAAGACCATGATTCCCGAGGAACGCTACGGCAATGAGGGAGAACTGGATACCGCGGCAATTTTCCTTGCTTCTCCGGCTTCCAGCTATGTTACAGGCGTCAACCTCCCCGTAGACGGCGGCTATACCTGCATGTAAAAGAAATACACGATGTAAGGCGGGATAAACACACCAAAACATCTGTCGGAAAAACTCACAAGGCAAAAATCTACAGGACAAAAGGTTCTCCATGCCCGGGACAAATACGGATTCCTGCCGGCAGAGAGCGGAGGAACGGTTCGGTGATCTTTTCGTAACTCTCCGCGTCTCCCCCGGGGAAACGGAGCAGGGGCTCCTCATCCGGAATCAGGTAGTCTCCGCTGAAAAACACTTTTTCATCCAGAAAAATCCCGGTACTGCCGGGTGTGTGGCCGGGCATGGAAACTATGCGCATTGTATGTCCCCGCCAGAGAATCTGCGCGTCCTCCCCGATGATCTCATCCGCGGGTCTGCAGACGAAGGGGTCGTAGTGGATTCCCGGTTTCCCCCTGAAATACAGATACACTTCCATGATCCGCGATAAATTCAGGCGCGTATTCCGGATTCCGTCATTGCAGACCTTTGTAGCAGCAAAGCGGGCATGCGGATACCGTTCCCGCAGGGCATCCAGCCCCGCCATATGATCACAGTGTTCGTGTGTCAGCAGAATCAGTTCCGGCTCCCAGCCGCGCTCTTCAAGCGTACGAAACAGGCACTCGGACTCTCCCGGATCTATCACGACACATTTCTTTTCTTCCGCAAGTATATAGCAATTGCTCTCCGTGAGCGGGTCTGCGGAAATCACCATCTGAAGCATGGGGTTCACTCCTCCTGTGTATTTGAAGAATAAAACTATGCTCTGCTTCGCGTGACCATTCCACTCACAGTGCCGTTTTATTCATATCTCACATCTCGACGCCATAACATTCAAGAATGATTTTCTTCTTATTATAATCAGTGAAATCCAGAACGTCGACTGTACCGATTTGAATATCAAAAGTGTCCCTGGTTTAATACCCGTTTTTTATATTAGCAAGGCGCTTCATCGGACGTCCCTGGCAGTAATTGTCAAGATTTTCCAGAAACATTTCCACAATACAATTGACCGTATAGGGAAGTGTCATGTTACCTGCACAATGAGGTGTGATGATCAGATTGGGGCAGGTCCACAGGGAATCCTCCGCGGGAATCGGCTCCTGTTCAAATACATCAAGGCCGGCGAACAGCCTTCCCTTGCGAAGTTCTTTTTCCAGGGCGCTCTGCCTGATGATCGTGCCGCGGCCTACGTTGATGATCACAGTGCCGTCGGGAAGAAGGGCAAGCTCTTTTTCGCCCAGCATCCCCTCGGTGTCGGGAGTGCCCGGAAGGGAGATGATGAGCACATCTGTCTCCGGCAGCACCTCCCACATGTTCTCACTCAAAACGACCCGGTCAAAAAGGTTGTCCGGATTTGCTCCCCTGCGATTGACCCCGACCAGGCATTCAGGAGAAAAACTCCTCAGGCGGATCGCAGTCTCCTGCCCAATATTTCCTGTCCCCACTAAAGTTATCCTGCTGTCCCGTATGGAACGTATGTGGAGGTCACGAATCCATTCCCGGCGAGCAACGATTTCTGAATATTCTGCCTTGCGGCGCAGGATCTCCAGCAGAATCATGATCACGTGCTCCGCAATCGTCACTCCGTAGGCACCGGATGAATTAGTCAGGACTGCCTGCCCAGTGAGGAATACATCTTTCTTAGTAAACTGGTTGATTCCGGCAGAAGGTGTGCAGAGCCATTTCAGTGAAGGAGCATGATCCGCCAGATTTCCGCTTTGACCAAACACGATTTCCGCCTTGGGCAGCATCTCAGCGGCCTCCTCCGGAGTCTCATAAAACATAGCAGTAAATCCCCTGCTCTCCGCTGCCTCCCGAATCTTTTCCTGCGCACTCTCCCCAAGCCCGGGAATAACCGTCAGCAAATATCTTTCCATATTGAATCACCTCTTAAAATCGAATCATTTTCTGTTTCTGTTTTGTACCATTGCGATAATCGGTCTAATCAGAGCGGTCAACACGTTCGGATTTGCCACAGCCAAGGTGATCGTCCATCTCTGCTTCCATCATCTCCTTGATGGTGCCTCCGAGAAGGTCCTTAAGAGCATCCTGAATATCCCGGGCAGCCTCAATGTCGTATTCCTGCAACAACTGCTGGATGGTCGCTCTTTTTCCTTCTGTCATCTGTACATGATGTATCGGTTGCTTTTTTTCTCCTTGCCATAGTAAAAGACCTCCTATGATTAACTGTACCATAGAAGGTCTTAAGTTTTATGATACACCGAATTCTGCCCTCTGTAAAAGTGACCAGCATCTTGTGAAGGATCACGGTTTGCAGATGTTTCATGAAATTCTCTCTGGTGATAGGCGGGCGGGAGTGATGATTCAGCCGTCCCGTGTACATTCTGACAAGAGCGTCCGCGGCAGGCGTTACCTCATAGTCAATATGCCGGGACCCGCTGTGCTCTTGACCCGCGGACACAGGTGTCTTATGCCCCTCGGGAGCGTTTGTTTTATTCATGTTGTTTTGTTCTCCTGTTGGGTCAGACGCAGCCCGGGCAGTTTTTTCAGGAGTGACTGCAAAGGCCGGATGATCAGGGCACGCAGAAGGACTGCGCAGATTAATGAGCAGATAAAAATAAGTGCGCTTTTGAGCAGATATCCAGGGACACTTGAGGTGTCGGGAACTGCGATATACGGAACAAGATACCTCATAACATGAACATGCAGCAGATAGATCAGAAATGTGTGCTGGGCAATCCAGGAAACCAATCGGCATGCATAAGGATTCCTGATAGTAAACTTGCGTACAGCCAGGTCATATGCCGCGATACAAAACAGGAAGAATGCGGGCGAATAATCGCACAGATATGCCAGCTGTTCTGAAGGGACAAGTCTGAGGATCACGGTTATGATATATCCTGCAAATCCCAGAAGATAGACTGCTTTCCTGTTTTTTTCATTGATCAGACGGCTGACAAGATATCCTGCCGTAAAATACAAAATCCATGTCTCCAGCAGCCAGCCGCTGAATTTGAATTCGACTCCGAAATCGGTGGTCAGATAGACTTTCACACAGTTCCAGATCATGGCAACAGCAACCATAAACATACATTCCCGGTCTGACATGGCGTGAAACATCTTTGATAAAAAAGGTGCGGACACTATAAAACCTATCAAGGGGTACATGAACCAGAGCGCTTTATCACTGTTCAATGCAAAGAATTCTCTGAAAGCAAAATGCAGACAGATTTCAGAGCTATACTGCCCTCCGTATGGTAATAATTGAAAATACTCAACAGAAAACTGACAAGTATAAAGGGAAATAAGATGGGGATACACTTTTTTCGATAATAATTCAAATAATCCCCGACCTGGTCAAATGTCTGTTCCAGATTGAATCGTCCGCTGAGCATATAGAAAATGCCGTTGGAGAGGAAAAACACTGTTGTGTACGCTACTCTGACCGGGAAAGAGAAGGGCTTGGTCTCTATATGAATCATGATTACAAAGATGCATGCCAGCACCCTGATCAGGTCGTAATTCACTAACCGCTGTTTCATAAATGAGTCCTTTCTGAAAAAGTTCTGTTAAAGTAAAGTGCACGGATAGTCTTATTTCCGGGCATGTAAATGAATACCCTTACGAGCCCCGCAAGCGTGAACCCATGCTGCGCATGGGTGCGGGACTCTCAAGCTGGTCATGAATCGAGGGGAGAACACTGCTTCATGCGGTTTCTGAGTGCTCACATACTCCTGTGTGCTGTGGAAGGGCGGATCATTTTTTTCATGCGGCGAAGTACGCGGGCAGGAGTTTTCGGCCAGGCAGAGTATCTGCCGCAGGCAACCTCAGGATCCCTGCTCCTTCTGAGATCCCGCAGAACAGCTCCTACAGGAGGCAGCTTTTCCAGTCTTTCCGCATTTCTCTCACGAGCGATGGAATCCATGTCGGGCACCGCGCGAAGAATTTTGATGGAACGGGGAGCCACTGACACCCTGTGCCGGTCAGAAGGGCAGACCGGACGGTCCAGGAAGCCCTCTTCCTTCTCCGTGTCCATAAAGACCTTCCACATATAGTGCGGAGGAAGCTTGGGAAGGGCAAGCGAGAGCTCTTCCCAGTACATGTTGACTGCCAGATAGACAAATGAAGGCTGAACGCCCTTTGCCTGCAGGGACTTTCTGGTTTTATGATACACCGAATTCTGCCCTCTGTAAAAGCCAAATGTACCAAATCATTCATGGAGTATATCGAAAAGTTACTGTACAGACCCACCTGAAACCTTAACAGTAATACATACATGTAATTCC
>JAUNEM010000179.1 GCA_030525515.1 Eubacteriales bacterium | reverse complement strand
CTATCTTTTTCGCTTTTATGTTTTTACGAATAAGCAATACGTGCTATAATGGACGTTAGCTGAATCTGCGCAGCTTTTTTTCTGTGCGCAGAAAAATATATATGTACCGGCAGCTGTTCCTTGTGTAGCAGGAAAACAGACAAGGAAAATCCCGAACAGCTGCAAATCAAAAAAGAGGGGGAAATATACATCAATGAGATTCCTATCTAACTTCGTAAACGGCCTGGGGCTGGGGAGCGTGTATGCGATCATAGCGCTCGGATATACCATGGTCTACGGTATTGCGAAAATGCTGAACTTCGCGCACGGTGATGTCATCATGGTAGGCGCCTATGTGGCCTTTTTTGCACTGACACGTTTCGCTGTTCCGATGCCTCTCGGCATTCTGGCAGCCGTCATCTGCTGCACTGTACTCGGCGTTGTCATTGAGCGCCTTGCCTATAAACCCTTGCGCCAGGCGTCCAGCCTGTCCGTTCTGATTACCGCTATCGGTGTCAGCTACTTCCTGCAGAACAGCGCACAGCTTCTCTGGAGTGCATCTCCCAAGATGTTCCCCTCCATTATCTCAACCGGTGCGTTCACATTCGGCGGCCTTTCCATTTCTTATCTGACACTTGTCACGATCGCCACCTGTCTGGTTGTCATGGTCTGTCTGACACTCTTTATCAACAGGACAAAGACCGGAAGCGCCATGCGCGCCTGTTCCGAGGACAAAGGTGCCGCTGCCCTGATGGGTATCAATGTCAACCAGATCATTTCCATTACCTTTGCTATCGGTTCGGGGCTTGCCGCCATCGCCTCTGTCCTTTTGTGCGCCAACTATCCCACTGTCACTCCCACACTGGGGTCCATGCCCGGTATCAAGGCATTCACCGCTGCCGTTTTCGGCGGAATCGGTTCAATCCCCGGGGCTCTGTTGGGAGGACTTCTGCTGGGAATCATTGAGATTCTCTCCAAGGCATATATTTCCACGAACCTTTCCGATGTCATCGTTTTCGGTGTTCTGATCGTTATCCTGCTCGTGAAGCCCACCGGTCTTCTCGGCAAGAATATCCGTGAGAAAGTATAACTGGGGGAGTGTTCTATTATGAAAGAGAAAAAAAGTATATTCAGCGTTCTGTTGGACAGCCGGCATCGTTCCAGAACCATCTCCTATACAATGGTTGCTGTCGCATACATCATTCTGGAGGTTCTGCTCAAAACCGGTAATCTGTCCAGTCTCTTTACAGGCCTTCTGGTCCCTGCAACCTGCTATCTGGTCGCCGCCGTCGGTCTGAACCTCAATGTCGGTGTATCCGGCGAACTGAATCTTGGTCAGGCGGGCTTCATGGCTGTCGGCGCCTTCTCCGGCGTCTGCGTCTCCGGTCTGCTCAAAGCTTCCGTTCCCGCAGTCCCGCGTCTGATCCTGGCAATCATTGTCGGCATGCTGCTCACAGCCTTTGTCGGTTTCCTGATCGGTATTCCTGTTCTGAAGCTGCAGGGCGACTATCTGGCAATCGTCACCCTCGCTTTCGGTCAGATCGTCATGAACCTGATCATGAACCTGTATGTAGCTTTTGACAGCACAGGCCTCAAAGTCGCCTTTGTCGAGAACAATTTCGAACTTGAGCCCGGCGGCAAATATCTGATCAACGGCCCAATGGGCGCTACCGGAACAGAGCGTATCGCCAACTTCACTGCCGGTACTATCCTTGTAATCTTTGCCCTGATTGTGGTCTACAACCTGATCTACTCCAGAAACGGCCGCGCCATCATGGCCGCCCGCGACAACCGGATCGCCGCCGAATCAATCGGCATCAATATTGCAAAGACCAAGATGATGGCCTTCGTGGTCTCCGCCGCCCTGGCGGGTGCCGCAGGTGCTCTGTACGGCCTCAACTATTCCACTATGGTCGCCAGTAAATTCGACTACAACACCTCGATCCTGATCCTGGTCTACGTCGTGCTGGGCGGACTCGGCAATATCAACGGCACTTTGATCTCCACTGTCGTCCTCTTCCTGCTTCCTCAGCTCCTGCGCGGACTGCAGGATTACCGCATGCTGATCTACGCCGTGATCCTGATCGTGATCATGCTTGTCACCAACAACGAATTCCTCAAGACAAAGGCTGCCGCCTTCCGCAGGAAGAAGAAAGCATGATCGCATGATCGATTATCGGTGTCCCTTAATGACAGAAAAAAAGTAAGAGGTAGTTATGAGCGAGAAAAAAACTCCTGTTCTGGAGGTCAAAGAGCTTGGAATCGACTTCGGCGGTCTGACAGCGGTCAATGACCTGGACCTGTCGATTTACAATGAAGAAATCGTGGGACTGATCGGTCCCAACGGCGCAGGCAAGACAACTGTCTTCAACCTGCTCACCAAAGTATACACACCCACACGCGGAAGCATCTTTTTTGACGGCAAGGATACAGCGGGCAAAACCGTTGTGGATATCAACAAGGCCGGCATTGCCAGAACATTCCAGAATATCCGTCTTTTCGACAATCTGACTGTTCTCGACAACGTCAAGACCGGCTATCACAACAACATCAAATATTCTCCTGTCTCTGCAGTTCTCCGACTTCCCGGCTACTACGCAAAAGAGCGCGAGATCGAGGGTAAGTCCAGAGAACTTCTGGAGATCATGGAACTGGGGGAATACGCAAATGTCACAGCCGGAAATCTTCCCTACGGCGCTCAGAGGCGTCTTGAGATCGCCCGCGCCATGGCCACAGAGCCCAAGCTGCTCCTGCTGGACGAGCCGGCCGCCGGTATGAACCCGCAGGAAACCGATGACCTCATGAGGATGATCCGCTTCGTGCGCGACCACTTCAAGATCGCCATTCTGCTGATCGAACACGACATGCAGCTTGTCATGGGAATCTGCGAACGCATCTATGTCCTGAACTACGGCATGCTGCTGGCTGAAGGCCTCCCCGCCGAGATTCAGGCAAACCCCGAGGTCATCAAGGCATACCTGGGCGACTGATGTGTTAGTACCTGTTCTGTGACCCCAAAGGGCACTGAACAGATCCACCGGATCAAGAAAAGAGCTGCCCATCGGGCGGCATGGAGTATAGATATGCTGAAAGTAGAAAATTTAAAAGTCCGATACGGCATGATCGAGGCCATTAAAGGCATCTCCTTTGAAGTGCGCGACGGCGAGATCGTGACCCTGATCGGCGCAAACGGCGCAGGCAAGACCACCACCATGCATGCGATCTCCGGTCTGATCAAGGCGGCAGAAGGAACTATCACCCTTGACGGAACCGAACTCACGAAAATCCCCTCTCACAAGATCGTCGGTCTGGGACTGGCGCAGGTCCCCGAAGGCCGCCGCGTATTTGCCCAGCAGACTGTAGAGGAAAACCTTATCCTGGGAGCATATCTGCGCAGAGACCAGGGTGAGATTGCCAAGGATATCCAGGACGTCTACCAGACCTTCCCGCGTCTGGGTGAGCGCCGCACACAGGCTGCCGGTACTCTCTCCGGCGGCGAGCAGCAGATGCTCGCCATGGGGCGCGCCCTCATGGCCAAGCCTTCCATCCTGCTGCTGGATGAGCCCTCCATGGGCCTCTCCCCCCTCCTTGTCTCGGAAATCTTCCAGATCATCGAGGAGATCAACAAAAAAGGAACTACCATTCTGCTGGTCGAGCAGAATGCGAAAAGAGCACTGTCCATAGCAAACCGCGCCTATGTTCTGGAAACCGGCCGGATCACCCTGGAGGGTACCGGCGAAGGACTCGCCCGCGACGAGCGCGTGCGCAAGGCCTATCTCGGCGGATAATTCGGCAGATAATCGGATTTTTTCAGGAGGGAAGTATGTACGTCAAAGATCATATGACAAAGGAACCCGTCACAGTTACAAAAGACACCAAGATCTCCAAGGCTGTGGACATCATGTCCAAAGGTCATTTTCACCGCCTTCCGATCGTCGATGAGAGCGGCAGGCTGATCGGCCTGGTCACCGGCGGCCTGGTCACCGAGAAGAGCGGCGCCAACGCGACCTCTCTTTCCATCTATGAGCTCAACTATCTGCTCAGCAAGACCAAGGTTGAGGACATCATGCTCACCGACGTCAAGACCATCAATCAGGACGCCTTTATCGAAGAGGCCGCCCAGAAGATGCTGGACGAAGGAATCTCCGTTCTCCCGGTCATCGATGATGAAAACCATGTGCTCGGCATTATTACCGAGAAAGATATCTTCCAGGCCTTCACAGATCTTCTTGGCTATAAGCACCAGGGCACACGCTTCGTCTTCCAGTGCGACGACAGACCCGGTTTCTTTGCCGGTATCGCCAAGCTCCTTGCCGAAAACGAAGCCAATATGGAAGCTTTGGCCGTCTACCACACCAAAGCCCGCGGCACAGAGGCCGTCGTCAAGGCGACCGGCGAGATCTCCGTCCAGAACATGGTCGATATCCTGGTCAATGCCGGCTACAAGCTGAACAACGTCACACAGACCACCAAGTTCGGCACCACAAAGACTTTCGATCTGTAAAAGAAAACTTTCGATCTGTAAAAAACATGAATGTATGAAAACAGGGGCTGATGCTCAGCTGTAAAAAACAGCTGAGCATCAGCCCTTTAATCATGCCTTGAGGGATTCGCTGAACCCAATAAGTCAGTTGGATGATGTTTCAGTGTCGGCAGCGCTGTCAGAAGAACTGCTGCTCTTCTGACCGGGCTTTCCATCGGGCCTTTCGCCGTCGGGTTTCTCGGGAGGTGTGGATCCATCACCGCCAGGGCCTCCTTTACCTCCGGGACCCCCGTTTCCTCCATTCTCGCCGGGCTTGCCATCCGGAGATCCGGAGCCTTTTCCGCTTCCGGAGGAAACGGTGAACTCGATGGCTTCTCCGGCGGATTCTGTGCCGGCTTCGTAGGTCTGGTCGCCGACATGGAGTGTATAGCCGTTCAGGTCAATCGCATCAGCGCTGCAGGCCAGGCTTGTAATATAGGAGTCCCCGGTCAGGATCCACTTGGAGCCTTCTTCGATTTCCACATAGACACTGCCCGCCGCCCCGTCGCTGTTGACGGCGCCTGTAAAGGTGGAATTGTCCTTGAGATACAGATTCAGCTCGGAAACTTCATCCACGACCATATCGCCGTTGATTTCCTGGTCTGCCGCCGTCATATTCACATGACCTCCGTTGGAGCCCTCGCTGCCCCAGCCGGCAGCTGCCGCTCTGAGGAAGACGCCGCCGCCATTGTTGATGATCTCCGCAGCGGTCAGGTCAATGGTTGTCGCCGTGTTGTTGACAAAGAAAATATCTCCGTTGGCAT
>JAUNEM010000178.1 GCA_030525515.1 Eubacteriales bacterium | reverse complement strand
AGGTCCTCTGCGACCGCCAGGCTTTCGTCGGCTCCCGTTATCCCCTCGAGGACAACGCGTACTGCCTGATGCGCTATGAGAGCGGCGCTGTCGGACGTATGTGGGCATCCGCAGTCAACGCGGGCGACCACTCCTCCCAGACCATCCGCATCGTCGGCTCCAAGGCTTCCCTGGAGTGGAACGACATGCATCCCGATGAGCTGCGCTACCAGGTACAGGGCAAGCCCGAGCAGATCCTGATCCGCTCCATGGATTACCTCTATCCCGAAGCCCTGGAAGATGAGAGACTGGGCGCGCTGCACTACACCGGCCTCATCGATTCCTGGTCCAACCTTTACAAGAGATTCGCGATCGCCATGGACGCCAAAGAGCGCGGCGATGAAGAGACCCTGAACAACCTCGTTTATCCCGACATCGACCACGGTATCGACGGCATCAAGTGGATCAATGCCTGCGTGGATTCCGCTGACGCCGGCGCTGTCTGGGTAGACGTGAACTGAATCTGAACCCAATCCCGGGTTATCCCGCAAACAACACTTTCAAATCTGATTTCTATCCGGCATCCTGCCCGGGAAAACACACTACTACCACCTTTATATGCCCTTCTGCTGTCGGCAGTCCGCAACCTCTCCTTTCTTCTGCCGACAGCGAAACGGGGGCAGAAAATCTGACGGGAACTTCCTGACAGTCTAAACAACTTCAGCCTGTTGTTATATCCCGGTTCTTTCATATCTGAAAAAGCAAAATCAAATTGGAGGTATATTATGAAACTTTCCATCTGCACTGATGTTTTCGGAAAGATCCCTTTTACAGAAATGCTCGACAAAGTCGTCGCTTACGGCCTTGACGCGATCGAGATGACCGCAGGCGGCTGGGGCGGCTGCAATTTCATCCCTTCCGCGGAAGAACTCATCAATGATGACGCGAAAAGAGAGGCATTCCTGGCCGAGATCACAAAGAGAGGCCTTGCCATCTCCGCACTCAACTGCTCCGGCAACCCCCTCATCGATACCCCCATGGGAAAGATGCACTCCAAGACCATGCGCGACACCATGGTCCTGGCCGGCAAGATGGGCGTCGACACCGTCGTGACCATGTCCGGGCTTCCCGCAGGCGCGCCCGGCGACAAGACCCCCAACTGGTTCGTCTCCACCATTTCCTGGCCTGAGTATGAAGGCTTCAACTACATGGCGGAAGGCGTCAAGTATCAGTGGAAGGTTGCAGGCGAGTGGTGGAAAGAGACCTGCCGCATCGCCAAGGAAGCAGGCGTCAAAAAGATCGCCATCGAGGAATTCCCCGGCGCTCTGGTCCACAACGTCCGCACCTTCAACCAGCTCTGCGAAGCAGTCGGCGAGGATTCCGATGTCCTGGGCCTCAACCTTGATCCCTCCCACCTGATGATCCAGGGCGCGGAGCCGATCGAAGCAGCATGGGCACTGGGCAAGGCCGGCAAGCTCTTCTACATCCACGGCAAAGATGCCCGCATCGAGAAGCACAACGCATCCATCGACGGTCTTCTGGAGAATCTCCCCGTCGAGTGCAGCGCACAGCGCAACTGGAACTACGTCGCAGTCGGCTGCGGAAGAGACCTGCAGTGGTGGAAAGAGTTCTTCTCTGTCTGCCGCATGAACGGCTACAACGGCTATGTCTCCCTCGAGATGGAAGACCTGACCATGAGTGTTGAAGCAGGACTGCAGACTTCCATCGATGCTTTGAAGGCGACAATCAGTCGTTAATCGGTTGATCTCAGCCGCTGATACGGTTGATTTCATCCCCTGACAGGATTGAGTTCAAACGCTGATGGGGCTGATCTTCACAGATTATAAACACAACCCCGGGACGGAAGAACTTTTTTCACTTTTTTACTGTTTTCATAATCACGGGAGGTAATGATGAAAAAAACAATAAGACTTGCAGCAATGATTCTGGCCGCTGTCATGACGATGGCAGCACTCGCGGGCTGCGGTGGCGGTTCCTCTTCTTCTTCCGGCAGTGCGGACAGCGGAGCGGCAGCAAAGATTGGTTTCGTCAATGAAGCCAACACAGATGTTTTTGACAACACCCGCATGACCGCTCTGCAGACTCTGGCTGATGAAGTCGGCGGCTACAACATCGAGTATTCTGACGCGAATCTCGATATCCAGAAACAGATCGATCAGGCTAACACTTTCCTCTCCAAGAATGTCGACATACTTATGCTGGTCCCCTGCGATTCTGACGGCATCATCCCCGCCATCCAGAACGCCAACAACAAGGGTACGCCGACCATCTGCTTCGGCATCAAGGCAAACGGCGGCGACTTTATCTTTGTGGGATCCAACTCTTATGACGCCGGTCATATGCAGGGCGAGCTGATGGCAGAGATGCTCCCCGAGAATGCAAAGGTCTGCTATCTGGCAGGCACGGCGGGACTCGAGCACTCCATACTTCGCCGCCAGGGCTTCCAGGAAGCGCTTGCAGAAGCAGGAAGAGATGATGTCGAGATCATCGAGGATCAGGACGCGCAGTACACCAAGGCAAAAGCCATGGAAAAGGTTGATGCATGGGTACAGAAGTATGCAGACGGCAAGGGCGGCGTGACTTTTGACGCGGTTGTCGCAGCTAATGACCAGATGGCACTGGGCGCAGTTGAGTCCCTCAAGGGCGCAAACATCCTCAAAGGCAACAACGAGATTTTGATTTCCGGAATTGACGGAACACCGGACGGCGTTGCGGCAGTAGCAAACGGATATATGGTCCAGACAGTCCTTCAGGATGCAGCAGGACAGGCTAAGGCAGGTCTTGAGGCTGTTGACAAGATCATGGCAGGCGAGCAGATCCCCGGAAACGAGATTATGGTTCCTTTTGTTAACATCACACAGGATAATGTCGCAGATTTTCAGTAAATAATCAGGAAGTCTTCGCAAGGGCACGCCGAGCACCACTGCGTGCCCTTTTTTTAAAAACGTTTTGCACTGAACAGGAAATACTGCTGCGGTTTCTCATGCCGCAGGCAGCAGAAAGGAAGGACATAGGTAAGGATATGAGCAAAGCACAAAACGAGTATGTCCTGGAGATGAAGGGCGTCGTCAAGGAATTTCCCGGCGTGCGTGCTCTGGACGGCGTCAACCTCAAGGTCAGGCCCGGCAAAGTACACGTCATCTGCGGTGAGAACGGAGCCGGAAAATCCACTCTGATGAAGATCATCAACGGGACCTATGTCGCCGATGAAGGCGAGATGATCTACAAGGGCGAGCATGTCGGCGCCCGCTCCGTCAAGGACTCCCTTGATATGGGCATCGCCATGATCTACCAGGAGCTGAACCCGGTCCTGGAGATGACGCTGGCCGAGAACATCTGGCTGGGCCGCGAGCCCAGGAACGGCCCCTTCGTGGATTTCGGAAAGATGTACAAGGACACGCAGGACCTGCTCGACAGGCTGGAGATGCCCTACAAGGCCAGCCAGAAGATGTACGAGCTGTCCATCGCCGGCCACCAGCTGATCGAGATCGCCAAGGCCATCAGCTGCAACGCATCGGTCATCATCATGGACGAGCCCTCTTCTGCCATCGGCAACGAGGAGATCGAGGTCCTCTTCAAGCAGATCTTCTCTCTGCGCGAGCAGGGTGTCGCCATCCTCTACATCACCCACAAGATGGACGAGATCTTCCGCATCGCGGACGAGATCACCATCATCCGCGACGGCAAGTGGATCGAGAGCGGCCCCGCCAGCGATTACAACCCGCAGAAGCTGGTCGCCCGCATGGTCGGCCGTGAGATCACCAACGTCTTCCCCAAGGACACCACCGTCCCGATCGGCGATGTCATCCTGGAAGTCAAAGACCTGACCCAGGTCAAGGAAGACGGCGGACGCTTCCGCAACATCAGTTTCCAGCTCCACAAGGGCGAGATCCTTGGATTCGCGGGCCTGGTCGGCGCAGGACGGAGCGAAGTCATGCGCGCCATCTTCGGCCTTGACCCCGTCTCCTCCGGCCAGATCTTCCTGGATGGCCAGGAGATCCACAACAAGAGCACGGGCGACGCCATCAAAAACGGGATCGCCATGGTCAACGAGGACCGCCGCACCTACGGCCTGGTCCTTGGCCGCGATATCCACGAGAACGTGGCCCTTGTCAACATGAAGAAGTACACCAAAGGTCTGATCGATGACAGGAAGATCTCGGATGACGTCGAAAAGATGCGCGAGATGCTGCAGATCAAGATCGCGAATGAACACGTAGAAGCCGGCACTCTTTCCGGCGGCAACCAGCAGAAAGTCGTCCTGGCCAAATGGCTGGTGGGCGATGTCAAGGTCATGATCCTGGACGAGCCCACACGAGGCATCGACGTCGGCGCCAAGTCAGAGATCCACAAACTGATGACCGAGTTCGCCCGCGAGGGCATGGGGATCATCATGATCTCCTCCGAGCTCCCCGAAGTCCTGGGGATGTCCGACAGGATCGTCGTCATGCAGGAAGGCATCATCCAGGGCGTCCTGGACAGATCCGAAGCGACACAGGAGAACATCATGGAACTCGCTACAAAGGGTGTAGGCGATAAATAACCCGGCGCCGGCAGAATGAGCCCGGAATGAGTTCCCCACAAGGATCTGCTTTAAAACAGCAAACATTTTACAAGCTGTGACGGGGGCTCTCCTCTCACAGAACAATACGAACCATCTGCGCGCACCAGCCGCGCGAAGGCTTACTGTTTTATGAATACCGCCGCGAAAGGAGCGAAACAATAATGGAAGCTAAAACAGAAAAAAAGAAAATGAACATCGGCCAGCTGTACGGGAAATTCGGTATCTTCTTCATCCTGATCGTACTGTTCCTGCTCTCGTCACTCTTCGTCGCCGGCTTCCTGTCGGTCTACAACCTGACCAACGTCCTTCTGGCCATCGCCTGCACGACGACCCTGGCCCTGGGCGCGACCTTCGTCATCATACTCGGGCACATCAACATCGCTTACGGTTCTGAGCTCGCCTTTATCGGCTGCGCATCCTGTATCGTAAACGTAGCTACCGGCTCAGTGATCCCCGCCATCGCCGTGGCCCTGCTGTTGGGCCTGGCATTCGGCCTCTTCAACGGCTTCGTCATCACGACCTTCTCCATCCCGGCCTTCATCGTGACCCTGGCCCTGACGGAAGCAGCCCGCGGCGGCGCCGTCCTGATCACAGGCGGACAGACCATCTCCGGCCTGACCCCCTCCTACACCTTCCTCGGACAGGGCTACATCGGCGGCGTCCTTCCCATGGCGATCGTCATCCTGGCCATCTGCTTCGTCATCACCTACATCA
>JAUNEM010000177.1 GCA_030525515.1 Eubacteriales bacterium | reverse complement strand
CAGCTGGTTAAAAACCCGAAAGGAGACAGAGAACCGTCCCCTGTCCCCTTTCTGATTTTTCAGCCGGTTAAAAACCGAAGGGAGACAGAGAACCGACCCCTGTCCCCTTCATTATCAGAAATCCTCCAGGATGTTCTCCGTGAACTCATCGATTGCCTCAATGATTTCCATTTCCCCTTCCTCTTCGTCCCCTCTGGCCGGATTAAACCAGCACCAGATGTTTCCATTGTCTCTCCGTCCGTAGGAACACCCACTGCTCATGCGGGGAATTCTGACAGAATCTCCGGGGAGACCGCTTCCCGCGTCCGGGGTGAGTGTCAGGGTTTCTCCCTGTGAGAGGTTGAAATTGCACAGGCACAGGGCAGACCCGTTCTCATTTCTGTGCCCGTTGATCCGGCAGGTTTCACCCGGTTCAAGTTCCGAAGGCGGCAGGCGGAATTTCTGAGGATCATCCGGATCATCGGATATGCAGTAGCGGCCTGTATCGAGATCGGAGGAACCGGCATTATAAAGGATGATCCAGTCATTTTTTCCCGCGGTCGAGACTCGAGAGATGATCAGTCGTTCTCCCTTTTCCCGCACAGCGGCCGCTCGAACTTGACAGGTCTCACCCCCGGACAATTTCCCGTTCAGCTGCAGGCAGATCCTGCCGGCTTTCAGGTCTTCCTCTTTTTTCACCCTGTATTCCTTTCCGTTTACCTCCCAGTGATCAAACCGCCACCCGGGCGCAGTGCGGGCGGCCAGACTGACCGGGACACCGGAAAAGAATTCCCCTCTGTACTCCGATCCGGAAGCCAGATACATGGCATCCCAGGTAATGCTGACGCCTTCTCCCGCGGACAGTTCCATATTGTAGCGGTCCTTTATCCCGAACCAGGTCTCCAGATCCGACAGGACCACATCATTCCGGGTCTCCGCCATAGCCAGTGCGCCAGCCAGATCCTCCTCAATCTTCTTTTTGTACTCCTCCGTATAATAGGCAGAAATCTCTGTCTCTGCCTCCGCATAGCATTCGCGGATCAGGCTCAGCACATGATCTTTTTCGAAAGAGGTATTCATCAGGTCGCTGAGAATAGAGAAAAATCTGTTCCTGTACTCTTCTGCTTTCATGACATTCGGAAACGAGGAGTCCTTCCCGAGAAGCACATTTTCCATGATAGAGGTGAGATTATCCGCTCCGAATTTGGGCGTGAGTTCCGGGTCCGCGTTGAGGGCCTTGTCGGAATCAAAGATCATAAAACGGAATCTGCCGTCGGTAAAGGGCCTCGCGGGATCATAGTCCCCTGAGTAGTGCCAGGCTTCCACATTGTTGCGCGGCCAGTCCAGATTATTGGCGAGAATATTGAAGGCGTACTCCAGCAGATAGTCGTCCATATCCACTGCCTTTTCCAGGGCATCTCTGTTTTTCTTCCTGGTCAGATCCGCCGCGAAGAGATCGGTCAGGCCTAGTTTCCGGAACACGCTGCTCTCTTTTCCTTTTTCTTTTTCAATGTGTTCCGTGTCCGGAAGGTCAAAGCGGTGGGCCAGCAAAGAGCTGCTGAAGGTGGGCTCGATGTCCGCAAGAGTGTAGAATTCTCCGTTCAAAAAAACGATCCCCCGCCTGGGTTCCACGGAGGCACGGATCCCGCTTTCTTTCGCCAGACGTCCGATCAGGGTCTCCCGGAAAGTCCGCGGCACCTGGCTGCGTGCCCGCAGGCGGAGGTGAGTATAGGATCCGACATGTGCATACTCCGACTCCGCGGCATCCGGAAAAACATCCAGATAAAAGCGGTCTCCCTCTTTCCCATACGGGCTTCCGGCAGAAAGGTTGAAGGACTTTTGATCCAGCCGGCGGGACATGCCGCCGGATACGGCCAGACCGGCATCTTTGTTCTGAAGCAGCCTCCCCTCCCCGTCAAAAATCGCGACATGACACAGACGGGTCCAGTCATCCCCTTCCTTCATATAATTGCCGTGAAATATGCTGAAATTGTGATCCGCCAGGTCTTTCCCGCCCACGAGAATACCTTTTTCATAATCGTAAAGGTCCTCCGCGTCGGTATCCAGGCATACAATAAAGGTATCCTGACAGGGAAGCAGACCGCTCCCCACACAGTAGACGGCGCACTGTGTCCGGGTCGATTCTTCTCCTGCTATAATTTTAGCCCGCACGGTGAAGACGGTAATCCCGGAAGCCGGATGATCGGGAGCATAGTCAGCGCCCCCGGCAGAGTCCGTCCCTGCTTCTTGGGAAGATGTTGATCCTGATGTATCGCCGGTCCTGCCTGCGTCCGTTTCTGTTTCATATTTTTCCCGCTCGCCCCTGTGGGGATTCTCTTCTTTTCTCAGAACGACCGGCTCTGTGTACCGTCCGGACTTTGCGTCCGGCTCCGTCCCGTCCAGGGTATAACAGATTGCCGCCCCCCTGGGCAAAATCCCGGGAGCCGTCAATTCCAGCAACAGTTCTGAATCATAAAACCCGCTTCCCTCGGAAAAGAAGATCGGGCTTTCCCCCTCCTTTTCCATATATTCCTCCAGGCTGGCAGGCGGTTTAGGTTGAAAATACATGTTCAGCAGCACAAGCGGAAGCACGATGGCTGCAGCCATCAGGATAATCCTTATCGCCTTCCCCGGCTTCAGATAAAGCATATTACATTCTCTCCGTTTACTTTCCGGCAGTTGAACCCTGAGGGCAGTCAGGAAGATCATTCCTGAACAGGGTAGAGGCGGCAGCGCTGCCACTCCCCCCGGCCGGCCCATGGCCTCGCAGATCTGACTGGTATGTCGTCGGCAAGGACGCTCTACCCCCCGGCCGGCCCGTGGCCGCAAAGGTCTGACTGGTATGTCGTCGGCAAGGATACTCTCCCCCCGGCCGGCCCGTGGCCGCCGTAAGGCGGAAAATCATTACACAGGCCGTGTCATAAAAAACAAACAGGCAGGCGGGGTAAATCCGCCTGCCTGGTATCTGCTTATTTAATGAGTTTTTCTCAAGATCTCGACAGTTCTTTTTTGATGTCAGAGGAGCAGATCCCGGGGGTTCTCTTGAGGCGCACGACTGATTTTCCATGTTCTTCACACCATTTGACGCACTCGTCAAACCTGCCGCCCCGGTGGTCTTCACCGAGAGCCAGAATATCAAAGTCAATCTTCTCGAGCGCAGCGACACCTACTGTCTGGTAGACCACGACCTGATCCACAACACGCAGAGCCTCGAGGATCTCCACACGCTCTTCTGTGGAGTAAAGAATGTGGGCGTCCGGTTTGAATTTCAGAATGTAATCACCGTCCTGCACCGCTACGACCAGAAAGTCCGCGTGCTCCTTGCACTGTTTGAACAGTCTCAGGTGTCCGATATGAAAATAGTCATAGACTCCGAATGTCAGAATTTTCGCCATATATATTTCTCCTTGCAAAGAAAAATTGCTGAAAAGAAAGGCCGCCGCCTCCCGTGTTCACTGTTCACCGGCTCTTATGCCCGCCTCCCGAAGGAGGGTCTTCCATGAGGTTATAAAGATGGATCCCGGGGCAGGCTGCATGTCTATGTCCTCATTCCGCGCTGTCGTATTCTTTTTTCAGCTTCTCCAGGGCGGTCATCAGGGGATCGTAAATCTTTTTGCAGGTCACTTCGTCCGCGTACTTTTCATAGAGAATGGGAAGCTCGGTACAGCCCAGGATGCAGGCGTCATAGCGGTTGACAAGTCCCAGGAAGAGTTTCTTTGCCTCTTCCGTATACTTGTCCTGCTTGACAGCTTCGATACACTCGCGAAGGTCGGCATATTCCTCCGGAGCGGGGACCAGACACTCGATTCCCTCCGCGGCCAGGGCATCCTGGTAGATGCGGGAATCGATGGTTCCCTCAGAGCCGAGCAGGTATACAGTCTTTTTCCCATCCGCTTTGATCCTGTCCACACAGGCGCGGATGATATGAATGACCTTCTCCTCCGCTTCCGGAACGTTTTCATAGATCCTGGGCAAAAAGAGGTGTGAAGTGTTGCAGGCCAGGATAATGCGGGTCGCGCCTGCTTCGGTCAGGTGGCGCATGGAGTCACTCATCTGCTCCACGAGCTCATCTTCCTTTATATGGCGCAGGAAGGCCAGCACCCGGCTGGGCATGGTGCATCGGTTGTCAATGATGATCCGGGGGCGGTCCCACTCCTTCTCCGCCGGAAAGACATCCGCGTATTGTTTAAAAAGATGAATGGTCGCATAGGTGCCCATGCCGCCGAGGACACCGATCACAAAATTGTCTTTCTTCATGGCACCTTTACTCCTTTGTTCCTTCCGCCTGCTGTTTCTCGCGGATATATTCATCGTAGGGCATGTCCGCGCTCTGGATTGTTCCGCCGAAGGCTCCGGTATGTGTCGACGGGACATTTTTGATCGTCATGTAGTCCTTGTATTCCCGGGTCAGGCGGCCGTCGTAACCGGCCGGGCAGGGAATAGTCGTAAACTCAAAGGGCATGTCGATCGTCTCGTCCCACCACTCCTTGCGAAACATATTTTTCTCCTTGCCGCGGGAGAAGCAGACATAGGAAATGCGGTCATAATCGCTGCCGTTGTATTTGGCGCAGAGCTTCTCATATTTTTTGAAAAGCTTTTTATAATCCGTAAACTTGTACAAAAGCTTAGTGCCCTGCAGGAAGATTTTGCCCTTGAGTTCGTGGGGCGCGTCCTTGACATAGCCGCCATACTCGATGGTACGCCAGAGGAGTTTGATCTTAGCCATATGGATCTTGTACTTCAGGCCGTCGTCGGGCAGAATGTCCAGCGGAAAAATATCCAGGAAGAGCCCTTTGTTGTAGGGGCGGTTCTCTTCGTTGGGAAGATATCCCGTTGTCTCGCTGTTTCTGATCTGGGCATGTTCCCGGATCAGCTTTGTATCGTTATAAAGGGTCTGGAAAAAATAGGGGTGCTTGAATTCCTTAGCCGCCACTTTTTTGAGCAGCTCGTAATCATCGCGGAACATGACAACGTCGATGTCGTCGTCCCAGGGAATAAAGCCATGATGACGCACAGCCCCCAGCAGGGTCCCGCTGTCCGCAAAGTAACGCAGGCCGTATTTTTTGCAGACTCTGTCGAGCTGATGGAGCATATCCAGTTCCACCGCCCATACTTTTTTCATGTCTGTAGTGACCGTATAGCCGCAGCGGACCTCCTCATCCAGAAAGCCCTCAGGCAGGTCGATTGAAAGTTTAACCATATCGTCCTCCCCTGTAAAAACACACGGGATTGTGCCTTTTCTCTTGCTGAAATATCTATAAAAGCTGTGCAGGGTCTCTGCCCCGCCTTCAGGTTCTGCCTGTATCGGGAAACTCTGTACTCACTTATCATCTCATATTCTTTAAGAAAA
>JAUNEM010000176.1:4102-5345 GCA_030525515.1 Eubacteriales bacterium | reverse complement strand
AAAATGGCAGTTGAATTGTAAAAAAACATTGATTATAATGTCTGTTGGAAAGTTCTTCTTTGATCTTTCACGATTATTTTCATCATAATGGGGAGCTGGTGAAGAGCCGGCTGAGAGGAAACTGTATTGTTTCGACCCGGAACCTGATTTGGGTAATGCCAACGTAGGGAAAATATTTACGCTGACAAGCGGAATACCCTGGCTGGTATTCCGCTTTTATTCTTTACACTAGCGGCGGATTGGGGGCACCACCTTCTGCCGCTATAAAAAATTAATGCCAGAAACCTCAGGAGCTGCGAAGAAATGGAGACGGCAGTTCCCGAACAGGAAAGGAGGATAAGATGAGGACAGCATTAACAATCGCAGGAAGTGATTCCAGCGGAGGCGCCGGCATCCAGGCTGATATCAAGACAATGACCGCGAATGGGGTTTATGCCATGAGCGCGATCACTGCCCTGACTGCTCAGAACACGACCGGCGTTACAGACATCATGGAGGTCACACCTCATTTTCTGAAGGAACAGCTGGACTGTGTTTTTACGGATATCCGGCCGGATGCAGTGAAGACGGGGATGGTCTCATCCTCCGCCCTCATAGAAGTGATCGCGGAGAGGCTGCGTTTTTACGGAGCCGTTAATCTGGTGGTCGATCCGGTGATGGTCTCCACGAGCGGATCGAGGCTGATCAGTGACGACGCGATCGAAACCCTGAAAAAAGAATTGCTGCCTCTCGCGGCGGTGATCACTCCCAATATTCCGGAGGCGGAAGTGCTTTCCGGCAGGGAGGTGCGCACTAAGGAAGATATGGAAGCGGTGGCAAAGGAAATCTGTGAAAAATACGGGTGTGCCGCAGTGTTGTGCAAGGGCGGTCATCGTGTCAATGATGCCAACGACCTGCTGTACGACGGCAGGGAGCTGACCTGGTTTACCGGTAAACGGATCGACAATCCCAATACCCATGGGACCGGCTGTACCCTCTCGAGCGCAATCGCGTCCGGGCTTGCCAAGGGTTACGATATGCAGACGGCAGTGAAGAGCGCCAAGAATTATATCTCGGGCGCCCTTGCGGCCATGCTTGATCTGGGAAAGGGCAGCGGCCCTATGAACCACGCGTTCGCGATCACAGGAGATTTCCGCAATATTTGAGAGAGCCGGATGCTTCAGGAACGGATCTGACAGGTGTGGCAGGTGTGACGGGGACTGAGACTCTGCCTATGCCACACTGCCACACTGTTACACTGTTA
>JAUNEM010000176.1:0-4092 GCA_030525515.1 Eubacteriales bacterium | reverse complement strand
TTTTGCACTCGGGTTTTTGCGCTGAAAAACGCGCAAAAACGTCTCGAATTCAGTGGCGCATGAACAGAAACATGTTTTTCCACGGATTCCACGCTGATTCTCCTGACTGCCGTGAAAGTAATCGCAGCGGGGATATGGGCAGCAGAAGGTGAATGAAAGAAAGGAAGATGTAAAAAAATGAATAATCAATCAGTAAATATCAAAAAACTGGCGCTCACAGGCATTTTCGCGGCGATTGCAGTCGTCGGATCCACCTTTTCATTTCCGGTGTTCGGATCAAAATGCGCGCCGGTGCAGCATCTGGTCAATGTACTTTGCGCGGTCTTTCTGGGCCCCGGCTGGGGACTTGCCGCGGCTTTTATCGCCAGTGTCATCCGCAATATGACCGGACTGGGGACGCTTCTGGCATTTCCCGGCAGCATGTGCGGAGCGCTTCTGGCAGGGCTTCTGTACAAACAGTTTAAGGTTCTTCCTGCAGCCTGGGCCGGTGAGGTCTTCGGAACCGCTGTGATCGGCGGAATCCTGGCCTATCCGATCGCTTCCATGGTCATGGGAAATCCCAACGCGGCGCTCTTTACTTTCGTCGTGCCCTTCCTCATCAGTACGGCTGGCGGAACTCTGATCGCGGCTGCCATCACACTTGCCCTGCAGAGCCGGGGCGTCATCGGTCGTCTCCGCGGGCAGATGGAGCAGGGGTGACGACGCAGCCGAACCCATCTATCAGAAAGGCCGTCTCCGCGGGCAGGCGGGATTTTTCGGAAAAAAGAAATTGGAGTTTAAAATGGGCTTGAAGTTGCAAGATTGTCTTTTGTATGCAGTCACGGACACCGGCTGGCTGCGCGGGCAGACGCTGGCGCAGCAGGTGGAGGCTGCCCTTCGGGGAGGCGTCACCATGGTCCAGCTCAGAGAAAAGACACTTAAAGGAGAGGCTCTGGAGCAGGAGGCCAGGGAGATCCTCACACTCTGCCGTAGATACGGCGTGCCCCTCCTCATTAATGACGACGTAATGCTGGCCAAAAAAATCGGAGCCGACGGAGTGCATGTCGGGCAGGATGATATGTCCGCTTCCCGGGCCCGGGAAATCCTCGGAAAGGATGCCATTGTCGGTGTCACAGCCAGAACTGTCGAGCAGGCCCTTGCCGCTGAAAAGGCAGGGGCGGACTATCTGGGGAGCGGAGCAGTCTTCGGGACTTCTACCAAAAAAGACGCCAAACCAATGGATCCTGCTTATTTCCAGCAGATCTGTGAGAGCGTCTCAATTCCCGTGGTCGCGATCGGAGGCATCACTGCCGACAATATCCGTCAGCTGGAAGGCCGGAAAATGAGCGGCTTCGCGATCGTCAGCGGTATTTTTGCGGCAGAGGACATCGAGGAGAGGAGCCGATATCTCTGGAAGCAGGCGCAGGAACTGTGCCTGCGGACCCAGGCGGAAAGGCTTCGTACCGCAGTGGGCAGGCGCCGCCCGGTGGTGCAGTGCATCACAAATATTGTGACTGTGAACGACTGCGCCAATGCCCTTCTCGCAATCGGAGCTTCCCCCACCATGGCCCATCATCCGGAGGAGATGGCTGACTTCGCCGCTGTCAGCGACGCCCTTGTCTGCAACATGGGCGCGACGGAGTCGCTGGAGGCCATGATGGCAGCCGGCCTGGCTTCCCGGATACAGAAATCCGGAGCATCCGGAACATCAAGAACATCCGGGACAGAAGCGGGCGCGCCATATCATCCCGAAACCGAAAAAAACGGAACTGCGGAGGACTCTGCAGCCAAAGCCGCCGGAGCAACCGGCAGGATCCGCCCCATCGTGATCGACCCTGTGGGCTGCGCATCTTCGTCCTTCCGCCGCCGCAAGTGCCTTGATCTGATCCGGGCGGTGCATCCCGCCTGTATCCGGGGAAATGCAGCGGAAATCCGTGCTCTGGCAGAAGGCCACAATACCGGCAGGGGAGTGGACGATCTGGAAGCGGAGCGGGCCGCTGCCCGAAGTGAATGTCCGTCAGAGACGGACATTCCGGATGTCGTGCGCGCCGCCATGGATTTGTCATACAAGACCGGCGCCATTGTAATCGCCTCGGGAGAAACCGATTATATCGTGTCCGGATCCCGCGTCTATGAAGCCAGGGGAGGCAGCGCCTGGATGTCGAGAGTGACAGGTACCGGCTGTATGCTCAGTTCCCTCCTGGGAGCCTTCCTGGCGGTGGAAAACTCCGCTCTGAGCGCGGCAGCCTGCTGTGCCATGATGAAGGACTGCGGGGAAAAAGCACTCGCCGCGACAATAGGCAGAGAGGGCGGGACAGGCACCTTCCACATTTGCTTATTGGATGCCATGTCTGGAAAAATTGGATGAATGCATAAATGAAGCAGGGAGGCCTGCCGCTGTTGATATGCGGCAGACCTCCCTGAATAAATGATGGTTACGGTTTATTTACTATGGTGCTCTGCTTTATGCTTTGCAAGAGTCGTTCCGGCACTGCTCTTTGCCGGTTTGCCGGATGATTTCTTAGCCAGTGTTTTTGCGGCTTTACCCACTTTTCCGCCATGATGTACAGCCATGAATACATTCTCCTTTTCTATATCCAATCACCTTCTCAACATGTCGCAAATATTTTTTTTATACCGTCCTCAGAGCTGAGCCCATATTTCTGGTCCACCATTTTATAGTAGTTCATGATTTCATCTTTTGGAAGAAGCTCATTTGACGGGATGCCGTCAGCGCAGCCTCTGCGTGCATGTTTCCAAGGCTCTTCAGAATGAGTTATTCTTTCCAGTACTTTGCCTCCATACATTCCGAAAGTATTCGTACTGCGATTGGTATCCGCCGGATAAAAAGAGAATCAGACGATAATCCCTCCGCCAACCACGCAGTCATTTTCATCGTAGAATACGGAGGACTGGCCGGGAGCCGGGGCCCTTACAGGCGCGTCAAAATGAATGAGCACGCGTCCGTCTTCCTGCATCTCCAGGACAGCGTCCGACGCCTTGTGGTGGTAGCGGACTTTTGCCCTGACGCGTAGCTTTTCGCCGGCTTCCATTCCGGGAATGGACAGGAAGTTAACGTCCCTGCACAGCACAGTGTCATGGAAGAGGGCGGGTTCGTCGGACAGAACGACCTCGTTCCGGGCGGCATTGATCTCCTTGACATAGATCGGCCGGCCCATGGCAATCCCCAGTCCCTTTCTCTGCCCGATGGTATAGTGGGTGATTCCCTTGTGGGTGCCCAGACGGTTTCCATCCTCGTCCACAAAGTATCCCTGCTCGGGGACGGGGCGGTCAGTTTTGCGAGCGTATTCCTCGATAAAGTCAGCGTAATGACCGTCGGTCACGAAGCAGATCTCCTGGGAATCGGGCTTCTGAGCCACCGGCAGCTCCGCCTCAAGGGCGATCCGGCGGATCTCATCCTTGGTGTAGTCACCCAGCGGCATCAGGGTCCGCTGCAGCTGTTCCTGGGAGAGCTTGTAGAGCATATAGGTCTGATCCTTTGCCGCGTGTACCGCTGTTTTTACGGTAAAGCGGCCGTTGGGCAGATGCACGATATGGGCGTAGTGACCGGTGGCAACCAGGTCCGCCTGCATGACCTCCGCGGCGTAGAGCATCTTGTCCCATTTCACGAAGCGGTTGCACTCAATGCAGGGGTTGGGAGTCTCCCCGTCCAGGTAACTCTGCACAAAGGGATCCACAACTTTTTTTGAAAAATCGCTGAGACAGTTCAGGGCATAGTGCCTGATCCCCAGCTTATGCGCGACCCTCTGGGCGTCATCAATCTCGCAGCAGCGGCTGTCCTCCCCGCTGTCCGCCTCCCAGGTCCGCAGCGTCACGCCGCACACTTCATATCCTTCCTTTTGCAGCAGATAAGCTGCGACGGCACTGTCCACACCTCCGGACATACCTACCAGAACTTTTTTCATCTGTTGATTCTCCCTGTTTTATGTGAAAGAAGCCTACAATATTTCATAATTGCATTTTTTATTCGCAGAAAATCAGGTCTCATTATAGCCTGATTCGGGATTCTGATTCAAGTCCGGGACGGGAAACGGTTCGGAAGGGGCGGTTTGGAGACGGGTTTGGAGACAGGGGCGGTTTTGTGAGAGGGGG
>JAUNEM010000032.1 GCA_030525515.1 Eubacteriales bacterium | reverse complement strand
ACATAGCAAAACAACAAAGCCCTGTGCTGTGGAACCTCCACGGCATAGGGCTTTTATGTACTTCGGCGCCTTGCAGAATACCCTGATTCGGAGCCCGCTCCCCTCCCCCGGACCCCCCTGCTTCTGCGGAGACGGACTTCATGCTGACATAGGAGCAGTACCTGAGGATCACCGGGTACAGTCTTTCTATGCTGCGATACAGGTAAAATGTTTGCTATATTACATAATTATAGAGAAAGGATCTTTAAAGCGCTGTTCCTTTTGTCGGGATTTTAAATTGGTTCATATCATTGCCCTCCAGCTCCAGGAGGGCTTTCTTTCGCAGAATTCCACCCCCATATCCGGTGAGGCTTCCAGTCGATCCAACCACACGGTGGCACGGTACGATGATGCAGATCGGATTATGGCCGACCGCGCCGCCGACTGCCTGTGCGGACATTCTCTCGAGTCCGCGCTCCTTTGCCAGTTTGTCGGCAATCCAGCCGTATGTAACTGTTTCCCCAAAAGGGATTTCGCACATGATTTCCCCGACACGATTGCGGAAATCGGAGCCTACCAAATGGAGTTGGGGAAAAAAGCCGGGATCGCGGCCTGAAAAATAAATATCCAGCCATTCTTTCGTCTGATCAAAATAGTCTGTTTCGCATCGCCGGGCTTCTTTTTTCAGCCCAAGCCCAATATACCTGCCGCCTTCTGTAAACCAAAGTCCCGTTAATCCCAGTTCATCCCCGGCAAGCAAAATATGTCCCAAAGGGGATTCATAATCATTTGTGTAAATCAATTTTTAACCTCCCGTTTTTACAGGTTTTTCAGAACCAATGAAATGCCTGAAAGGATTAGCAAGACAGTGGTGATCTTGCGGACTATTTTATCATTCATATGTCCGCAGCACTTCATGCCCGTAAACAGTCCCGACAGGGCAAAAGGAATCAGGAGTATAACGGTTTTTACTGTCTCCGGCGTAAGAAGTCCCAGAGTTTTATAGAAAATGATCCGAAAGGTGTTGTCTACGATAAATACTGCGCTGATATTTGCCTTGAACGATTCATCATTCTCTGTGACGCGGCTGACATACGCAGCTAATAATGCCCCCACTCCGAATAATCCGCTCAACATGCCCGCTGTAACTCCGATGATTGCCAACACCCATTTAGAGGATCGGTCACGTTTTTTGCTGTACTCCCGCGCAAGTATCTCCATGCCAAGCGCGATAACCACAAGGCCAAACACCAGTTTGACGGGCCTTGCATCGACATTTCTCAGCATAAGGGCACCGGGTATGCTTCCCGCAAGTACCAGAATTGCTAAAGGAAGAATAACCTTTGGGTCAAGACTTCTGCGGTTTTTCCAGGTGAGGATCAGGTTTGCCGGATATCCCAATAACACGTCAACAGGAGAAATATTTGCGTTTGCCGCACCGAAACTCAAGATGGCTGTAAATATCAGAGTGTTGGCAAATCCGCATAACCCTTTAACGAAATATGCCGTAAAAGCTGCGATAAACCATACAATCATGACAGAATTCTCTGCTCCTTTCAAGTACAGGCCTTTCAAGTACATCTTGATAAGGACATTATAAAGTCTTGAAGGAACAAAATAAAACTGTTAAAATTAGTATATTCTACAAATATATCCTGTTATTGGAGGGGCGGCATGAACTTTTCGTCAATGGAGTATTTCACGGTGCTTGCGCAGGAGCGCAACTTTACACGGGCTGCAGAACGGCTTCACATTACGCAGCAGTCTCTGAGTTCCCATATTGCCGGAATGGAAAAAGAGCTAGGCAGTCAGCTGCTGATACGCCATGTTCCCCTGGAGCTGACCTACGCGGGAGAGGTCATGCTGAGATATGCGGCTGGTTTTCAAAAACTTCACAAAGAAATGCAGCGCGAGTTCTGTGATATCTCCAGGAAGCAGAAGGGCGTCTTACGCGTGGGTGTGGCGTCTACGCGGGGACAGATGATTCTGCCCAAAACGATTGCGCTGTTTCAGAAGAGTTATCCCAATATCAGCGTTGAGTTAACGGAAGGATCAAACGGTGAGCTGCACCAAAAGCTGCTCAAAGGAACCATTGACCTTGCCATAGCGGATTTTCCCGAAAACCTGCCCGGCATCAGCCTGACCGATCTTTATAGAGAAGAAAACGTACTTGTGATCGAGAAGGGACTTTTTGCCAAGTGCTTTACCTCCAGTGCTGAGGAGTATAAGAGACAACTGCTTGCGGGGGATTACAGCGCGTTGAGGGAATGCCCGTTTGTGCTGGGCGGCATAGAAGATATAGACGGCAGGATCGGCCGTGATCTTTTGAGACAGGCAGGAGTTGAAAATCCCATTGTCACGGCGGTCTCGCATAATGTGGGGATGCTTCTGCAGCTCAGCCTTTGCGGAGTCGGAGCGTGCGTCTGCCCGCAAAAGATCGTCCAGAGTGTGTTGACGCCGCAGCAGATGGACTCCGTATGGCTGTTCCCGCTTGGGATGGAAACCGGCAACTGTATTCAATTCGGATATCAGGCACAGTCCTATCAGTGGAGCGTGATCGAGGAATTCATTCTGTGTGCCAGGACCCTTGTCTGATAACAATCTGCTGAGTGGTTTTCAATGCGGCGTGATGCGTCCATCGGGGGCTATGATGTCCGGATAGATGATTTCATCCTCCTTTGCCAGGTATTGGCAGAAGAGCTCGATCAATTCTTTGTTATCCGGAATCAGCATTTTTCCGGGATTTGTGTTTTCTATGTTTGTCTGATCAAGGGGAAACCGATATGTGTAATACCGACAACGCAGGTGCATCCCTCATCGCGTAGTTCGTCCGTCAGCCGCTGACAGTGAGCACCAGGTCATATTTACCCCCGGCCTTCAGCTGATCGGCAAAACCCTTTACATAAGGCTCATGTTCAATAAAGCCGTGAACATCATTGGTGTGGACAATGGCAACTACTTCATCATATTCCTCAGGAGCGGGTGCCTCCTCCCACCCGTACCGGTTTGATTCGGCTGCGGCAGCATAACAGGCCCCAAGGGAGGTCCGCAGGAGAACTGTGAATAAAACGGCAGCCAGAACAAGGCCCGCCGGGAACCGTTTCCGTATCTTTGAGTCTGGAGAAGAGAAAAAGTGTTTCATAGATGTATCCATTACAGTACAGCCCCCCTGAAACACGAGATGTATTCGCGCTCCCCGCTGCCTGTTAACTGTAACCGGCAGCGGCTTTATCATAATCATAAGAAGTATCCAATGGTAAAATTATATGTCCTGATCGTCGGAAAAGAAAGCCGTCTGCCCGATCTTATCGGAGAGTAGACACCGTATGAGACACCAAATATAATGGAAGGCAGAAGATGTTATTTCGAAACGGAAAAAACGAAAAGGAGTTTTCAAAAATGGAACAGAAAAAGAAAAAAGGCGGTGCCGGAAGAGTTATCCTGATTATCCTGATCGTGCTCGCAGCGCTGGGAGCTGCAGGCTATTTCGCTCTCAGAGCTTTCATCCAAAGCAAGATCGAAAGTATGGGCGTCCCTGATCTGTCTTCATCAATCTCACAGAAGGCGCCGGATTTCGCGCTTCCGCTTACAGACGGTTCGGAAGCAAAGCTCTCTGAACTGCTTCAGGATCATGAAGTCGTCGTCCTCAATATTTTCGCTTCCTGGTGCGGCCCCTGCGAAAAGGAATTCCCGGAAATGGAAGCTGTCTACAAGAAATACAAGGATAAAATGGAAATTGTTGCCGTATCCGGAGATCTTGTTCTGGACAGCATGGACGATATGATCAAATACAAAGAGGAACACGGGCTTACTTTCCAGATCGGAATGAAAAACGAATCGATCGACTCTCTGACAGTCGGCGGTTTTCCCACAACCTACATTATTGACCGCAACGGCAATATAGCTTACGGCAGGACAGGCGCATTCCTGAACGGGGAGGAATTCGAGAAGATCGTCACATCACTAATGGGCGACGATTACAAGGGAAAACAGATTGCTTCCTACATTTTTCTTGTCAGGGACAAAGGCAATAAGCTTTATCCCGGCATACAGATCCATCTGTCCTCCGATACAGTCGACGAGATACTCACAACAGGTGAAGACGGAATGGCCAACTATTACACAGAGGACGCTCATGATTTGAAAGTTGAAATTCTGAACCTTCCTGAGGGATATACCAGCAATATAGATGAAATCACAGTCGGCCTGGATTCCGGAGCAAAAATGATAACCATTGAAAAGAAGTAAACAGCATGAAATATTCGTCCGGCGAAGGAAAACTGGAGGTCTCTGTCTATTCCTTTTTCGGGCCGATTAACGCCTTTTTTTCCGCAAAGGGTCCGGAGTATGATTTTGAGACAGAACAGGATGCTGATCTGACTGCCTTCTGGGACGATGACGATTTTGATTGCGGAAACGCAATACGGCAATTGATTCTGAAATCCTCCCGGAAGAATCTTAAATACCAGCACGGGTATGGAAGAAATATCGTCCATTTGACAGTGGAATATCATCCCAAATCCTTGTATCTGACCCTCGGGGCCCTGATTGCCGCGGTTCTGTTTGGTGTCATTATGTCTGCTGTCCTCCCCGGGAAATGGAACACTATGCTGGATCTCAACCTGCTTACACCGGTTAAGAACCTGTACATCACCGGGAGATAGTGGATCAGATCAGGACGGGCAATATTCTGGTCAATAAGATGTCGACAGAATTGCTCGACAGGCAGAGGGCTCAGTTCCGCCCGGATCCCGAGAGGGCAGATGAACTTGAGGCAATCTTCGCCGAAGGATTTGAGAAGCCCGTGATCAAAAAGATCTGGCCGGAATTTCGAAGGATCGCAGCAACCGGAACATTCCCCTTCCGGACTTATACAAATGATCTGAAGCGATATGCTGACGATGACATCATTTTCGATAACGGATACTATCTTGCAGCCGAGGCGGTGGTCGGCCGCTCCATGGGACCGGAGGCCGATGAATATATACTTCTTAACAACTATGATTTCTTTGAATTCCTGCCTGTGGGACAGACCCCTTCGAAAGAGACATTGATTCAGGCGAAGGATCTAAAGCCCGGATCGGATTATGAGGTGTTTGTCACCAATACCGCCGGACTCTACCGTTACAGACTCGGCGATATCATCCATGTTGTACGAATGAAGGAATCAATACCCGTATTCACATATCTGCGCAGGTATGATGAAGTCTGCAGCGCGGGAAGAGCAAGGCTTACTCTGAATGATTTCGAAACAATAATACCGGAGCTTGAGAAGGAAGCAGGCATTGATATCCATGATTATTGTGTTGAGTCTGACAAGGAACTGAACTCATTCCGGCTGATGATCGAGCTGTCACCTGTCGAAGCATTAAAACAGGGCTTCACTGATCTCGACATGACAGACCTCTCTGAGACGGCGGAAAGACTGTTCTGCAGCCGGTTCGACAGTTATGCGGAAGCGAGGAACAATGGGGAGACCGCTCCGGTTACAGTCAGCCTTCTTGAATCCGGAACACAGCTCCTGTATCGCGACAAGTGCGCTGTCAGCCTCAAGTGCTCGAGAGAAGAGCTCAAGCCCGTCAGGATACTTGATACTGTGGAAAAATAAAGTTTTTCCATGCCTTCATTTTGAAGTGAGCGGAGTGATCCGGTGATCATGACGGCAGGGCTAAAAAGGCAGCTGAGTCAGGCGCCCGGACAATCGCAGAACACAGCATGATGCCGGCAGGAAAACGCGGAGAAAAATTCGGAGGAAAACGCAGAGGAAAATGCAGCAGAAAAATGTCGAGATGCCGGCATGCAGGTGCTTCGGTTGACACCGATATCATTCAGCGATATATTACTTAATGGAAATAAGGCGTCCGGAGCCGCGTCTCCGGGCGCCTGTTCTGCCATAATACGGCTATTTCGAAGGGGGTAATACCACATGAAGATCAAAAGTGCGAAGAATGGATATCACAGTACGCAGAGGACGATCTACGGCAGGATTCCAGCATCGGAATTCTACGGATTTGTTCTCGGTATTGCGGTTGGCTATATAGTCCCCGCCGTGATCAATCTGAGCGGCATTGCGCAGGTCAACAACAGCGATGTTGCAATCATTTTCTGTATCATCGGCGTGGTCATCGGCTGGTGGTACGACCAGAAATATTTCATGGTCAAGGACGAGCCGGAAGAGAGTGCGGAAGGAGCAGAAGAAGAACCCGTGGCGGCTACTACCGCGGAGAAACCTGTGGAACGCGAACTGATCGAAGGAAAATCCACACAGGACACACTCAAGGCCATGTTTGCGCGCAACGAAAATGAAGACATGGAAGAAGATGAGGAATAATACGGCAGTCGGATGACGCGGCAAATCCCATGACAGGTGTTTTTCTGTCATGGGATTTTTTAATCATTTGTAATAGACCCTGTAACAAACCCGGTCTGTTACCGGTCAATTCTCGTGATATACTGTTGGCATAGATGTTTGCGGCGAGACTTGACCGAAAAAATGAGGCAGGAGGCAGAGAACGGATGGCAGCAAAAAGACCGGATTTTGACCAGATCAAAAAACTGATCAATCAGCTTGAGACATTGGAGTCCGATTTTGCCGGAATCTTCGGGGAGGAGCAGGCACAGCGCGAAGCCCTGCAGGAAATCTGCAGGCAGGTGACCCGTGCACAGGCGATTAACGCCCTGGCTTTCATCCCTGTCGGGGAACTGAAAAACTCCCGTGCCGGAATCCGTACCGCGGCACTGGAACAGGCCGGGTTTCATAATCTCCTGGATCTGTACCGGGCGCCGGACTATGCCCTGCAGGCTGTCGACGGGGTCGGGGAAAAACAGGTCGACTCGATCCGCGTGATCCTCGATGAATTTCTGAACCGGCTGGCAGAGCGGGAACGGATTCGTCTGACCCTGGAAATACCCGGAGAACATGATAAGGGGGAAAGCGCGCAGCCGGTCAGGGATCTGATTCGCCGGCTCTCAATCTACAGGCATGCCGATCTGGTCCGCAGGGATGCACAGGCAATCAGGGAGCAGGTGCCGGACGAAATCCGACGGGTGACGGAAGCAGTGGAGATCAGGAGCCGCCTGGGCTGGTTTTTTTCAGGGCGCGCGAAAAGGGAGAGAACGGTTCTTGCGGCAGCCGGACTGATCATCTTCTTCCGCGGCAGTCTGTATCACAGGGCGGAGGCTTTCGTACAGATGTATCGGGAGGCTCTGTCTATGCCTGCTGCCGCCGCCCTGGAGGACTTTGAAAAAAACAGTGCCGCTTTCTATGCTCTTCTCGAGAAGCTGACCGGCGCGCAGCCCCGGCAGCAGATGATCTACAGCAGTATTCCGGCACAGCTGGCGGCGCAGATTGAGGCACATCCTTTGGACCTGTCCTGCTTCAAAGGGAATCTTCGAGCCTATCAGGGGTTCGGAGCGCGCTATATCCTGGAGCAAAAAAAAGTGCTGCTGGGGGATGAGATGGGTCTGGGCAAGACCATACAGGCCATCGCGGCGATGGCCCATCTGTACGCCGATAATCCCGGGAGCCGCTTCCTCATCGTGTGCCCTGCCTCCGTGCTGATCAACTGGTGCCGTGAGATCGTGAAATTCAGCGACGTGTCGCCTTATCTTGTGCATGGCGCGCGCAGAAAAGAAACGTTCGCCGCCTGGAAAGAAAAGGGCGGAGCCGCTGTGACAAACTATGAGAACATGGACTGGGTCGCCAGGGAGATCAATAACTGCATGCACCTGGACCTGCTGGTCATCGATGAGGCACATTATATCAAAAATCCCAAGGCACTCAGGACAAAACGGATCCGGACCCTGGAGGATGAATCCGAAAGGATCGTGCTGATGACAGGGACGCCTCTTGAGAACCGCGTCGATGAGATGTGTGAGCTGATCGGGTTCGTGAAGCCGGACCTTGTGGGTGAAATCCGAAAATATGCAGGCCTGCGTCAGGCCCCGGCATTCCGGGAGATGCTGGCGTCCGCCTATCTGCGGCGCAGAAGGGAGGACGTGCTGGAGGAACTCCCTCCGCTCACCATTGAAAACGAGTGGTGTGCCATGACGGAGCAGGACCGGGAGGCTTATGCTGCGGCAACCCTGGACAGAAACTTTGTCTCCATGCGCCGCGTCTCTTTTTTGCAGGAGGACCCGCGTACTTCTTCCAAAGCCCTGCGCCTCGCGGAACTGTGTGAGCAGGCCTGCAGTGAGGGCCGCAGAGTCGTGGTCTTTTCCTATTTCCGTGAGACGATCCGCAAAGTGGTGGAGATGCTTGGCGGGGAGAAAACCTCTCCGATAGGCAGCGCGGAGAATGGAGAATCAGCGACAAACACTTTTGCCGGCGGCAGCATGACGCTGGCGGAAGGAAATTCCTTTGCCGGTGACAGCACAGAGCAGGCGGAAAAAAGCGATTCCGCCGCCGGCGACGCAGAGCAGGCGGAAAAAAGCGATTCCGCCGCCGGCAGGGCAGAGCAGGCGGGAAAAAGCGCTTCCGCCGCCGGCAGTTCAGAGCAGGCGAAAAATAACAGCAGGAAGTATGCGCATATGCTTGTAGGAGAAATCACGGGAAGTACTCCCGTGGAAGAACGCCAGGCTCTCATCGACCGCTTTTCAGATTCGGCAGGAGGCGGTGTGCTGGTGTGCCAGATCCAGGCGGGAGGTACAGGCCTTAACATACAAGCCGCAAGTGTCGTGATCTTCTGCGAGCCCCAGATTAAGCCGTCTCTGACCCGGCAGGCCCTCTCCAGAGTCTACCGGATGGGACAGGTCAGGACAGTCCTGGTCTTCCACCTGCTGTGTGAAGATACAGTGGATGAAGCCGTGATGCAGATCCTTGACACTAAACAGATGGAATTTGATCTGTTCGCGGAGGAATCCGTTCTTGCGGACGCGGCCGATGACCTGGCGGACAGAGAGTGGATCCGGTCGGTGATCGAGGAGGAAAGGAGTAAGTATCTTCCTGCAATCCGGCCGGAATAGCTTAAGAGAGTCCGCATAAACGGGCAGGAATTGCCATGAGGGATGAATAATAATCGTTAAAGGAGCTTACAATGGATAAGGACGAAAGGAATATCACTTCTGAAGTGGAAGCAGTATTGGACGAATATGTGCGCCCCTATCTTGCCGGGCACAGCGGGAACATGGAGGTGGCCGGCGTGGAAGGAGGTGTTGTGTTCTTCCGTCTGACGGGACGCTGCGCGGGATGCGCCGCCGCTGACCAGACCAGTGAGGAACTGATCAACAGAGAACTGGTGGCGCGCGTGCCGGGCATCAAAAAGGCCGTTCTGGCAAACGGCATCAGCCCCGAACTGCTGGAGCAGACTATGGCCCTCCTGCGCGTCCATCCCAGTTTTTAAAAAAGAGCTGCCGACATATTGAACCCTTATGACGCTGTCTTTGTGATTTGTTTTTCCGCAAGTTCCTGTGATATGCTATAAACATTATTATACGAGAAAGACAGCAGGGGACAGAGGACCTCACAGACAGACAAATTGTCCCGGCTGTTCCGGAGAGAAGGAGGACGAGACCATATGTCAACTACAATACTTGACCGACTTGAGGAGTATGCACGGCAGGATCCCCTTGCCCCGATCCTTTTTGATGAGACATATACAAAAGGAATCACCTATCACAAGCTGGATGAGATGTCGGGCAGGGTCTACGCATGGCTGAAACAGGAAGGGATCGGAAAAGAGGACTTTGTCCTGATCAATCTTCCCCGCGGCGTTCTTCCGGTCATTGCCATGATCGGGGTCTGGAAAGCCGGCGCCGCCTTCGTCCTGGTCGAGGACACCTATCCGGCGGACAGGATCCGTTTTATCCGGGAGGACTGCGGATGCAAGGATGAGATCAGCTCTGCAAACTGGCAGGAAATTATGTGCCTGGAGCCCCTCTCCGGACATGTTCAGGCAGATCCCCATGACGCGGCCTATGCGGTCTATACGTCCGGCACGACCGGGAATCCCAAGGGCGTTCTCCATGAATATGGAAATCTGGACAGGGCAATCCTCTCGATCCGTGAGGACGGCAAAGCCCTGTTCTCGGAGAAAGACAGCCTCGCTACGCTCTCTCCCCTGAACTTTGTGGCATCTATCATAGTGATTCTGGCGGCCCTGAATGTGTTCCGGGCCAAAAACTATATTGCGTCCTACGAGACTATAAAAAACACATCTGCCCTGGCAAAGCTGTTTATCACGAAAAAAATATCGATCACATTCCTTACGCCCTCCTATGTGCGCATGCTGGGAAATAAAAAAACACCCTTCCTCCGCATGCTGTTTGTGGGCAGCGAACCGGCCAATAATGTCTATGTCGATGGGCTGGATCTGGTCAACATCTACGCCTGCTCCGAGAGCGGATTTGCCGTGGGTTTTTTCAGGATCGACAAATCCTACAGCACCTGTCCGGTCGGACATCCCGAGGTGGATACGAAGATCATGCTCCTAAAGGAGGACGGGACCGAAGCGGCGGATGGCGAGACCGGCGAGATGTGTTTTGAGGATCCCTATGTGCGGGGATATATCAATCTGCCGGAACAGACAAAGGAATCTTTTATAGACGGATATTTCCATACGGGGGATCTTGCCCAAAGGGATGAATCCGGCAACTATGTCATTCTCGGGCGCAGAGACGACATGGTTAAGATCAATGGGAACCGGATCGAGCCCGCAGAGATCGAAGCAGCTTTGAAATCCGTGCTGGGGCTGGAATGGGCTGCAGTCAGGGGTTTTGAAGAAGGCGGCAAGAGCTTCCTGTGCGCCTACTACAAGGAGAATGTCGACTTTGACGCCGATGCGGTCCGAAGCGAGCTGGGCAGGAGACTTCCCTACTACATGATTCCGGCTTATTTTTTGAAAATAGATGAGATCCCGTTAAAACAAAGCGGTAAGCTTGATCGGAAAGCGCTTCCCCGCCCTGAAGCGGGAAGCTATCACAGCGATTACACAGCGCCGGAGACAGACACGCAGAAGATTCTCTGCGGCGCTTTTGAAAAGGCCCTTGGTCTTGAACAGGTCGGCATCCATGATGATTTTTATGAACTCGGCGGGGATTCACTGGCAGCCATCTCGCTGATCACCGAGTGTGAGCTTGCCGGCCTCACTTCCTCAGAGGTTTTCCTTGGAAGAACACCTGAAAAGATCGCGGAGCTCTATGAAAAAAAGATCGAGGAAAGGGGCGGAAAAACCGCGGACGAACGGAACGCGGAAGCAATCGCCGCGGCGCATCCCCTGACAGCAGAACAGAACTATATGGTGAACTACCAGCTGTACACACCCTTCTCGACCATGTACAACCTTTTCACCATGATGAAGCTCGACAAAGAACTCTATGATATAGACCAGACATGCCGGGTTATGAAAGAAGTCATCATGGCCCATCCCGCCCTTCTGACGACCTATTACTGGAATGAGGACGGAGTGCTGATGCAGAAGTATACCCCCGAGATCTTTGAAGAACTTCATGTTGAGCACCTGACGGAATTTGAATTGAAATATGTGAAGGACACCCTGGTCTATCCCTTCAAGATCGTAGGCGGCCGGCTCTACCGCTGCAGGATCTTTGAGACAGAGAAGGCAGGGTACTTCTTCTTTGATGTCCACCATTCAGTCTTCGACGGCACATCTTTCAAAGTCTTTATGGACAGTATTGAAAAGGCCTTCATGGGGCAGCCTCTGGATCAGGATTATTACTATCTGATGCTGCAGGACCGTGAAGATGTCGCTCTTACTGCGTTTTATGAGGAGAGCCGCAAATACTTTGAGGAGCGGTATGACGGAATCGAGTGGTCAGAGTACCCCTTTATCGACCACAGATCCAGGAGCAACGAGATGGGGGAGATCTTTGCGGAGCTGGAGATCGAACAGTCCCAGATGCGGGAAGTGGAGAAGTCTTACCAGATCAGCCGCAACGAGTTTTTTATCACAGTCGCCGCGCTTGCAATCTCTATCTACAACAAGAGGAAAGACATCAAAATCTCGTGGAATTATAACGGCCGCGAGAGCATGGAGTATATGACTTCCGTGGGACTTCTCTTCAGAGAGCTTCCGGTGGGAATCCGCTTCCGTCCGGAGAGGACGATCCGGGATGTATTTGCGGATGTTCAGGACCAGGTCCGCAAAGGGATCGAGCACTGCTGCTATCCATATGTCGATATCCACGGCGAGGTGGCGACCAGCGAATCTGCCTACCTTCTGTATCAACAGGATCTGCGCGATACAGAATCTCTGGAAAGCGCGGGGCTGGAGGTCGTCGATGTGCGCCAGAATCAGGCTGCGTCACAGACGATCCTGGATATGGAAGTCCTGGACGGAGCCGACGGGCTTCAGCTTATGATCGACTTTTCCGCCAGCTGGTACGACGAAAAGAGCATGGAACATTTCGCGCGCATTTTCGCGGGTACAGCCCAGCTGATCGCCCAGCATGACGGACAGAAGGATCTTACGGTCAGGGAGATCACGCGCAGGATCAGAAAAGAAGTGAAGAAGGGAGCTTTCGGAGAACAGATTTCCGACGAACGTAAAAAACTGGGACAGATCGGAGAGACGATTTCTGAAGGTGTACACAGACATGCAAACGACGGCGAACAGATCTCTGACGGACCTGATACGTGGCGCGACTCCGAAGGAAATATCATCTCGGAAAGTCTGCACAAGGGAAAGGAAGTCATGAAGAAAAGCGCGGAGGTTCTGCCCGGAGCCGGACTGGTCAAAGAAACCGTCCGTGGTGGCGGAACCCTTCTCAGGAATTTTTCCGCAAGGATCAGGAGAAAACGCTGATGATCGCATGATCTCATGATGCTGAATGAAGCGTCAAAGGAAAAGGCCGGAAGAGAACGAGCCAAAAGGGAAAGAGCCGGAAGAGAAAAACTGAAGCGAAAAGCCGGCTCCAGGAAGAAAATTATCTCAAAAAATGTTCTCTGCTCAAAAAAGCATTTAAATTCCGGCCAAGATATTTTATTATAGAAGGGTAACGACAAGGCTGCACTTTTTTTAATAAGGAGATGAGTGCCATGACTATTTCTACACTTCAGAAAGCAAGATATAGCTATAATCCCAAACTTCCGGGGATGCTGAGAAACGGCATTGCTGAGATCTGCGTCAAAAACGGCGCACCTACAGAGAGCGTCGCGGATCAGGAAAAGATTAAAGCCCTGTTCCCGAACACCTATGGAAAGAATGAGATCACCTTCCAGAAGGGCGCGAACACCTCAACAGCCAAGAAACAGGTTGTCGGCGTCATCCTTTCCGGCGGACAGGCACCTGGCGGACACAATGTCGTCTGCGGTCTTTACGATGCGCTGAAAGCGACAGACAAGGACAACGTCCTTCTCGGCTTCAAGGGCGGCCCCAGCGGTCTCATTGAGGACGACTATATTGAGATGACTGACGAGTTCATCGATCAGTACAGAAATACCGGCGGATTTGATATCATCGGCTCCGGCAGAACAAAACTCGAGACCGTTCCGCAGTTTGAGATTGTGACAGAGGTCGCTAAAAAGCACGGTCTCACCGCGATCGTAATCATCGGCGGCGACGATTCCAACACAAACGCGGCAGTACTTGCTGAGTACATGGCAGCGCATAATACAGGCGTTCAGGTCATCGGATGCCCCAAGACCATTGACGGCGACCTGAAGAATGAGGATATCGAGACTTCCTTCGGTTTCGATACCGCTACCAAGACCTACTCAGAAGTCATCGGCAATATCGAGCGTGACGCCAACTCAGCAAAGAAATACTGGCATTTCATTAAGCTGATGGGCCGCTCCGCTTCCCACGTCACACTGGAGTGCGCTCTGCAGACCCAGCCCAACATCTGCCTGGTCGGTGAAGAAGTCGCAGCCAAGAAGCAGTCTCTCTCCGAGATCGCTGACCAGATTGCTGACTCTGTCGCAGTCCGCGGAAACAGAGGCGACAACTTCGGTGTTGCGCTTATTCCGGAAGGAATCGTAGAGTTTGTCCCTGAGTTTTCCAAATTGATCGCCGAGATCAACGAGCTCCTCGCGGGCGAGAAGACAGAGCAGTTCAATGCTCTTCCCAGCTGGGATGACAAGTATGCCTTCATCGAGAAAGGCCTCACTGCTGAGTCCATGGCAGTCTTCTCTATCCTTCCCGTCGGCATTCAGCAGCAGCTCTTCCTCGAGAGAGACCCTCACGGCAACGTACAGGTGTCCCTGATTGAATCCGAGAAACTGTTCGCGGAGCTGGTCAAGAACAAACTGGCGGAGCGCGCGGCAGCGGGAACTTACACAGGCAAGTTCTCAACCCTGACACACTTCTTCGGTTATGAAGGAAGATGCGCATTCCCTTCCAACTTTGACAGTGACTACTGCTACTCCCTGGGCTACAATGCTTTCATGCTGATCCAGTACGGATTCACCGGATACCTGTCCAAGGTCTCCAACCTGTCCGCTCCTGCAGAAGAGTGGGTCGCAGGCGGCATGCCCATCACCAAGATGATGAACATCGAGCGCAGAAACGGCGAAGATAAGCCGGTTATCAGGAAAGCACTCGTTGAGCTTGACGGCGCTCCTTTCAAATACTTTGCAGAACACAGGGCGAAATGGGCAGATGAGACCTGTTTCCTCTATCCCGGTGCTATTCAGTACTACGGCCCGGCAGAGGTCTGCGATGCAACCACCAAGACCCTGGCTCTCGAGCAGGCCAAGTAATTCATTTACGTTTGCGGACTCAGGCCATGACCCCGCATACGATCCCTCATCCGAATGAATGATCTGGTCCGGGAGACAGCCTGACTTTCCACCCGCCCTTTTCTATGAAAAGTACAAGATCGTCCCCTTCGGCGAAGCCGCTGGGGACGATCTTTTTGCATTATGACACGGTCCATGCAGGGGATTTTTCCGCCTGTCTGATTGTTACAGCTTACGGGCTGACGGATCTGCCGGAGTTGTTCTAAGGGCTTTTTTATAATGGGTAGTTTGCGGCTTTTATCGGTAGAGCAGGATCACATCCTCGATAGTCTTGCCCTCCTCCAGCATGCGGAGCATATCCATCGCGGGATTGGACTTTCTGCGCCATCTGTCGTAGAGGGGATCCAGGAAGCACTCTTCGTTCATTCCGCGGGCTGTCAGACCTTCCCGGGCCAGGTCCAGGATCTCTCCCACGAGACGGTCCAGGCCTTCTTTGGAGATATAGGGAGGGTACTGCCGCCGCACGAAGAGATGGCGCAGCTCGTTTGCCGTGTAGCCGTGATGGTACAGCACCTGATCTTTTTCCAGAAGCTCATCGAGCTCGCCCAGCTTTTCCAGAAGTCCCAGATGGAAGGCGGCCACGCAGAAGGTGTCGCGGATCGGCTGCGTGCAGCAGCTCCGGAACTCCACAGTACCGCGGTAGGTCAGATCTTCGAACTTAAAGGTCCGCAGGTACTGCAGGTCCGCCAGTTCAGGTTTGAACGTGCATGTTTCAAAGGCTCCGCTCTCCGCATTGTAGTACTCCCCTTCCATTTCGGAAAGTTCCATGTAGGCCAGCAGCGGTGTCGGGGGAAAGTTCAGGTACTTCCCGTCTCGTTCCACGCAGTACAGACTCGTCGAGGAGATGTAGTCCAGCAGCTCGTCCTCGCTGTAAAAATCACATTCATACATCCCTACATTGTGGGGGTTGATGCCATGTGTGCTGTTTTCCCAGAACATATCGCGCACGCAGATCATTTCGCTGTTTTCCCCCAGAAGGACAGAATTGGAAAACAGAAGAGCCTTGACAGGTTCCAGCCTGGAGAAAGCCCGGAAGATCGTGATGAGATCTGTGTCCATGACGTCCAGCTGAACCTGCGAAGCACTGGAAAACGTGCCGAAGGCGGGGTGATGGTGGAAGTGCATGGGCAGTGAACGATATCGGGGATAGGAGTGAAGATGATGAAAGAGCATGCGGTAGCGCCCGTTCGGAATGGGGATATTGTGATTATAGATCCGGTAGGGATTGACGCCCATGCCTGTCAGTGTGTAATCGTGTGCGGAAAAAAGCTCCTGCAGCACATCGTAATAGTGAAAAAAACGAATTTTTGCCAGCTGCAGATCCTGCGCCTTTCCCAGTGAGAGCTCGATATTATTATAGGAACAGTCAAAGGAGAGGGAGTCGCCCGTTACGGGGTCAGCCGCCAGGATCACCTCGCCCTCGTCATCCCGCTTCTCGGGCACAAACCCGCAGATATCCATAAAACGTTCGGCGGTTCTGTGTACAAGGTTAAAATCAACGGCTTCTTTTTTCAGATTCAGGATCGGCATCTCCACTTCGATCCCGGAATAAAGGGGGCGCTCCCTTCTGGTGGGCGCCAGATATTTTTCCTCCAGTGCCTGCCTGACCACAGTTGCGTCCATTCTTTTTTCTCCTGTATATAGTGATGACAAATTGTCCGCCCTGAGGAAAAATCGTCTGCTCTGTTGAATGATCTGTCCTCTGTGGAAAATCGCCTGCTTTGACCGGTGAAGTCTGCCCGTCCTGCGGAATAACCGTCTGCCCGGAACGTCAGAGTCCCGCATAGGCCATGTAAAGATACTTCAGATCCTCAATATTTTCCCTGTAAGCGCAGCCATGGCAGCGGCCGCAGTCTGTGAGACACCCGTTGTCAAAAGAGAGAAGCCTCATCATGGGAACAGGTTTCCAGGAACAGGAATCCAGAGGAACTGTCGCAAACACGCAGAATCCGTTCCCTTCCCGCATATAGAGCGTCTTTTCACAGTTTGTATGGACGTAGAGAGTGTCCTCATAATAGAAGAGAATGTTGAGTTTGTTCCCCGGAGCCATCCTCTCAAACTCATCTTCCCAGAGGGAAAAACGTTCCTCCCTCGTTACTTCACGGCCCAGCCCGCGCTCTTTTTGCAACAGCAGGTCCATAAGGCGCAGGAGAATCCTCTCACTGTCGGTCTCGCCGAGCTGCTTGAGGTAATAGATGTTCAGGGGAGAATAGCTGAAAATGGTTCCGTTGTGGGCAAGAGTCCCGCAGCGGCCGGACATGGACCTCACCATAAAGGGGTGGCAGTTGGCAGGTTCCACATTCCCCACCGTGGCCCGGCGGATATGGGCTATGGCATTCTGCGCCGCGATCCCCTGAGAGAGGAGAGCTGCCAATGTCTCGCTGCGCGAAGCCTGGGCGGGTTCCCGCAGGATTTCCGGCCGATCATCCTGATTGGCAGGTTTTTCACTGGGACCTCTTTTTTCATGCCGCGGAAACACGGCAAGTCCATAACCATGGGGATGTCTGTCTGAATGGGAAAAAAACGTGCGCAGCCAGTCTGTGATGTCTATGCTGTGATCCGCGCTGACGGCAAAGAGTTCGCACATATTCTGTCCACCTGTTCCGCATAACGGCTCCCCGGTGCGAGGAGCTTGCGCTTTTGATATTCGATGGTTGAGAGCACGTCAGATCTTCCGATTGCTTCGAAAGTACAGGCCATCTCCGAGAGTACTTCCAGCGCCGCCTCGCGGACCGGCATCAGGACTGACCCTTCCCGGATCCAGATACCTCTTTCATCAAAAAGAGATGCCTGCTTCATATTGGCAATCGCGTCTTTCTGTTCTTTTTCATCCGGCAGATGCCGGGGAAAGAAGGAGCACCAGATCAGGAAGAGGCGCAGGAAACGAAGATCCTCCAGGGCGATACCCGCCGGCTCGAGGGGGTTGAGATCCAGCATTCTGAGTTCGATGTGGTCGATTCCCTTTCTGAGCCCATCCAGAGTGTTGACCCCCCGGGGTTTGAGACGCACCGGCAGATAAAGTTCGGACGAGGAATAGAGCATTCCGTCCCTTACATAGGACTCTATGCTGTCGCAATAGGAGGACACCCCGGAAAAATCCAGGACGGGAAGGAATGAATTCCAGTAGCCCTCCTTTCCGCATCGCACAGAAGCGTATACCGGTCTGACCCCCTCCCGGCACTGGCCGAAGGTTTCTGTCCGGCAGGGCCCGGGACTTGCCGCGGTCAGCCAGACAAGCAGCCAGGCGTAATGGAGCGTGCAGGCGGCCACATTCAGATACAGAGCGTCCGCTGTCGTTCCCAGAAACGAGGGGTACTCTTCCGAATAGGAAAAATTGTAATGAATACCGGACAAGAGCATTCTCTCAAGCCCGTATTTTTCCAGCAGGTATTTCCTGTATTCTTCCTTATGGGCATCTTCGCCTTCAAAATGAGCAACCCGCACTTCGGAGGGAATATAAGCGGGAGGATTTGAAGACGTGTGGAGGGTTTCTCCCGATTCCGCAAGCCTTTGCAGCGCATTCGTATGCATCTGTGAAATCATCCTGTAGAGCTCCTCTGTGCTGTCTGCCACAGGTGTGATGATCTCAAGCTGGCTCTCCGCAAAATCCCTTGAAAAATGCGGATCATCCACGAAAGGATGGTCGGTGCGCGCGATCCGCCCGTCAGCTTTCATGATGCGGAGACTTTCCTTCTCCAGCCCGAAGCCGCCGCCGAAGGCAGCCTCCAGCCCGTCTCTGCCCAGCCTGGCCGAAATCTCAGCAGCTGTATTATATGGTTTCCTCATGATTTCTCCTCATTTTTCCGATGATGCGGATATACTGTTTGCCGGGTGGCCGGCACTGGCTTTGCAAGTGCCGGCATCAAAGGAGTACACGATGTTTGTGCTGTCCGGCAGTACAAACATCCGGAGGGTGCTATGTATAATTACTACATTATAGCCGATAAGACTACTATGTCAATGGGTATATTTGCGAAAGAACATAGATGAATATGTGAAATAACAGATCTGAGTCACAGGCGCTGAGCCGTGGAGGGGAGTTTATAAAAACATTAATTCCACAGATATCAAATTCCAATACTCTGGTGCTTTCTTTTGGACTATAGTATAAATAGTATAGCCGTCCGGGCGGGTGCAAGTGCCTGCAGGTGTAAATACTTTCGCCCGTCAGTGAGTGTCCAAAGCAAACCGCCGTGCAGTTTGTCAGAGCAGCATGGCATTTGCGGACTCATGAGCATTGGTTATTCTTAAATTGTATGGAATATATTTTTCCTGGCGGGGTGTCCGCGGCGGGGAAAAACGGAAGGAGTTATTATGTCAAACATTTATAAAGGAACACTCGGACTGATCGGAAATACACCTCTGGTAGAGGTTGTGAATATTGAGAAGGAGCTTGGGCTGGAAGCCACCGTTCTGGTAAAACTGGAATATTTTAACCCCGCAGGCAGCGTCAAGGACAGGGTCGCGAAGGCGATGATCGAGGACGCTGAAGAGAAGGGCCTCCTGAAAGAAGGTTCTGTGATCATTGAGCCGACATCCGGCAATACGGGCATCGGCCTTGCCTCTATTGCCGCCGCCAAGGGATACCGCGTCATCCTGACCATGCCGGAGACAATGAGCGTGGAACGCAGGAATATCCTCAAGGCCTACGGCGCGGAGATCGTCCTGACCGATGGTTCCAAGGGCATGAAGGGCGCGATCGAGAAGGCTGAGGAACTTGCCGCGGAGATTCCCGGCGGTTTCATTCCCGGACAGTTTGTGAATCCGGCAAACCCCGCCGTCCACAGAGCCACGACCGGTCCCGAAATCTGGAAGGACACAGACGGGAAGGTGGATATCTTCATTGCAGGTGTGGGCACAGGCGGAACACTGACCGGCACCGGTGAATACCTGAAGGAGCAGAATCCTGCTGTCAGGATCGTCGCTCTTGAACCTGCGGATTCACCGGTCCTGTCCGAAGGGAAGGCCGGCGCCCACAGAATCCAGGGCATAGGCGCAGGCTTCGTGCCGGATGTTCTCAACACGAAGGTGTATGATGAGATCTTCAAGGCGGATGGGGATGATGCCTTTGCCGCCGCAAAACTTCTGGCGAAGAAAGAGGGCATTTCTGTCGGGATTTCCTCCGGTGCGGCTCTTCACGGCGCGATCGAACTGGCGAAACGCCCGGAAAACAAGGGCAAGGTCATCGTTGCCCTCCTGCCCGACAGCGGCGACCGCTACTACTCGACCGCCCTTTTCACTGACTGAATGTGAAAAATAATACAGACAGGAATAATATGTAGAATATGTTGAAAAAATAACACGGAATATTGTCGGGGGTTCAAAAAGCTGTGTGTGAAAAAGCCGTCTGTAAGGCGGCTTTTTCTGTTTCTCACAGGCGAAGCCGCCGGGGCAGGCTGTCCGATAACCCGCCATATTTACAGTAAAAAAATTTTATCAAATTA
>JAUNEM010000175.1 GCA_030525515.1 Eubacteriales bacterium | reverse complement strand
CAAGGATGATTCCGCCGGGAACAGCGGTTCCGGAAACGATTCTGCTTCCGAGGATGACTCCGCCGGGGACAGTAATACGGCTGAGCATTCTGAGTCCGGCAAAGACTCTTCAAAGGACAGCAGCTCAGAGACCGGCAAGACCGGCTCAGATGATTCTTCCGATGACGGCAAAACAGACACCGGCAGCAATCCCGGCACAGGAAAGACCGGCACGGACAGCGCTTCTGATGCAGACACTTCCGACGCAGACGAAAAAAATGACAGCGGAGACGGAGCTTCCGATGAAGAAGGTACGCGGCAGCCGATTCTGCCGGATTCCTCCAATATTCCTTTTGCGGGCGGTGTATCAGAGCCCACCCTCGATGTGCCTTCGACTGACCCTTTCGGTCAGATTTCGCCATCAGTCCTGGGGACAGATACATCATTGCCTCAGATTCCTTCAGCTCCCGCGTCCTATGATCCTGACGCTTCCGGAAATACCTGGGCCGCTGCCACACTGCTCGATGGACTTGGAACAGTGCTGAATCCCAATGAATATCCTGCCGGATACTCGTTGGCTTCCACTTACACAGGTACAAATGAGCAGCTGATCGCCAGCCAGAATATTGTATCGGGACTTTCCCTGCTGAACGACGGCTTCAGATTCTATACTGTCGAAAAAGAACTGGCTGTCTCTCCGACAACACAGTCAGTCTATGAGGAGATGAATGACACCTCGCGGCCGGTCGGACAGCTTACAGACAATGACGCCCTCTATGTGCTGAGCGAGGAAAACAACGGCTGGCTCTATGTGGAATCCGGCAATGTGCGCGGTTTTATACCCTCCGCACAGGTCGTGCGCGGAACAGAAGCCGATTCACTGCTTGCAGATCTGCAGGCAGCAGCGCAAGACAACGGAGAACCTGCAGTAGACGGCACCGGCCCGGTCAGCAGTCTGAGCTTCGCCGACGAGATCATCCCGGCGAGAGATAACAGTGCCTATACATACAGGCGCTGCACCACCAAATCCACAGTCGTAGACAAGCAATATGCTGTTGCCAACGGAAACATCGCGATTCTGGAAGAAACATCTGAAGCATCCCGCGCAGTCGGAAGCCTTGCCTCGGGAGGTCTTTGCTACGTGCTCCTTCAGGCTGATGATCACTGGGCTTATGTCGAATCCGGCAATGTCCGCGGATTCACACCTATTTCCGGTCTGACGACCGGTAATGCCGCCAAAAAGATTGTCCAGCGCAACGGCGAAGCCACCATGACCAAAGCGCAGCAGCTGGTACTGCCTTCTGACAACGCGGCTCTTTACTACACGCTCAATTCCACACAGGAAGGTTCTATCCTCAGCAACACCCGCACTGACATCGTGCAGACAGCCGCCGAATGTATCGGAAGCCCTTACAAGTGGGGCGGCAATTCCCTCAAAGGCGGATGCGACTGCTCAGGCTTTGTCAAACAGCTGTATGCCCTCTATGGCTACAACCTTCCCAGAGTGGCAGAAGACCAGGCCAGATTCGGAATCCAGATTCCGATTTCAGACGCAGCTCCCGGAGACCTCATTTTCTTTGCTTCAAACGGCTACATCTACCATGTCGCATTATATGCAGGAAATGGTATGACCATCGAGGCATTCAGTGAGGACCGCGGTATTATCGCCACATCGATCGGAGGCCGCGACGCCGTGTGGGCAACCCGCATTATACAGGATTGATCATGTCGATTCAGTATAATAATAAAAGATCTAATAGAAAAAATCTGTTTTTGTGAAAATAGTAAAAGGACTGTACCGACAATCCTGCAGAAAAATAAAACCGGAATTCTGAACTCTGACAAGAGCGGGGAATCCCGGTTTTATCTGTATCATCGATATTATATGACAATCCATGTTCAGGCACTGGGAAAGGCGCGGAAGCGCAGAGAGTTACCTGTATTTATTCGCAAAAGGCATCTTTAACGAATAGTTGATTGCTCCGCAATCAACTAATTCGTTAAAGATGCTCAATGCAATCAACTAATTCGTTAAAGATGCCCAAGATTCGTTTAAGATGCCAACTAATACTCATCTAATTATTTTTGAGTATTATCATTCGTACATAGAACAAAGGAATTGTGTTAGTGCATGTTGATGCATTTGGGGGTTATGTATGTTTGATTTGAAAAAAGCTGTTTTGATCAAGGTGATCGGTGTTCTTCTGGCAATTATTGCAATCAGCGCGGGTGCTGCTTATGCGGGTTCTGTTGTGTCCAGGAATAATCTCATCAGTCAGGACGCCGCTGAAAACTTTACAATTGTTGATGCAGGTGTCAGCAGAGACGATGTCAGCAGTCTTCATTCGTATCTTGAGCGGAATCAGGGTAAGTATGTCTATGATGTAGAATTTCATGTCGGTGATATCGAATATGAATATGAAGTTCTGGCACAGGATGGTTCTATCCTTGAAAAGCGTGTTTACAATGAAGCAGCAAATAATGGCAGCGTTTCGAACATAGTTTCGAACACAGTGGATTCATCGTCGACTGAAGAAAACGCCAAAGGAAAAGCCGAAGCTCATAGTGTCCCATTGGAAAGCAGTTCAGGGGCTGTTGAAAGGCCCGGCAAGGATTCTTCTGACAAAACCGTTTCCTCTTACTCTGAACAGTCCTCTGAACAGGGCGGAGCTGAAAGTGCTGTGAACAAACCGGATCAAACAGATTCTCTTCAGCAAGCGGATGCCTCTGTCACCAATCATCAGGAAAAAGATACTGTTTCCGGGGAATTACCTAAGAAGAAAACTGCTGCAGGCGATTACATCGGTGTTGAGCGGGCTAAGCAGATTGCGCTGGACGATGCAGGGTTTTCTGAAAATGAGGTTATTTTTTCCACTGCAAAATTTGATAAAGATGATGATGACGATGATGAAGCTCCTGAGTATGAAATTGAGTTTTTCAAAGACAATGTTGAATATGAATATGATATTGACGCTTTGACCGGAAAGATTCTTGATTTCTCTTCGGAAATCGATGACTGATCCGGATGATGGAATGGTTTCACAGCGTATCTGTCCGGAAATAGACAGAGAATATGGTTCCCTCTCCCACAGCGCTTTTGACTTTTATCACGGCTCCGTGAATCTCCGCTATTTTTTTGACCATGGAGAGGCCCAGGCCGGTTCCATATGCTATGCCGGAAGCGTTTCTGGAGGGGTCGCCCCGGTAGAATCTTTCAAAGATCCGCTCCTGTTCCTCTTCCGGTATGCCGTTTCCGTCGTCCTCTACCATCAGCACTATATCTCTTTCAGTCTCCCCGCTGTCTTCCCGGATTTCACGGAATCCGCCCATCAGGAAGCCCTGGGGCTTTGCGGCAGCATGGTCTGTATCCTTTGGCAGATGCATGAGGCGTACCATGATATGGCCGTTTTCTTTTCCGTATTTATAGGCATTGTCGACCAGGTTCTGAACCACTCGTTCCAGAAGCAGCCGGTTTCCCCGGACAAAGACTCCCTGCTCGATCTCGGTTTTCATATGGATATTCTTAAGGCCGATCATGGCCATGTCCTCTGCTGTGGATTCAGTCAGGCCGGAAAGGTCCAGTCTCTCCATCGGATAATTCCCGGGACGGAGTTCAAGTCTGGTATAATCGAGCATATCTTTGATCAGGGCGTTCATGCGCCTGCCCTGACGGGCGATGACGATCAGCGCGCTGCGGTATTCTTCTGCAGTTCTTTCACGGTCGAGGGCAAACTCCGTCTGTGCCATGATGACTGACGTGGGTGTGCGGAGTTCATGGGAAGCATCGGAGGTGAACTGATGTTCGGCTTCGAAGGAATGCCCAAGTCTGTCCAGCATATTGTTGAAGGAAGCGGCAAGATCGTAGAGTTCTCTGGCTACATCGCCGATATCAATCCTGCGCTTGAGGTCATCCCCCCTGGTGATCTCAGATGTTACCTGTTCAATCCTGCGAATAGGCGCCATAGACCCTCTGACTGTCACATAGCTGACGATCACTCCCGCAGCCAGAAGGATGGGAATATAGATCATAGCGCTCCTGAAAATGTCATTCAGCTGCTTCTCCTCTGAGGAGAGAGAAACAATCCCCCGGATCCAGAGCCCCTCCATATTCTTTGAGTTGAGTTTTCTGTCATAGACATAATAGCGTTGATTAGATGCCGTCCTGTACTCATAGATGCGGGAATCCTTGAATTGCTGCAGACCGATGTCCCTGGCAATGGGGTTTTTGCCATACAGCATGGTTCCGTCTGTCGTGTAAAGCGCGCTGTGCACATCATTGATCGTATCCACAAAGTCGTCATCGACTTCCATCCAACCTTCGCCGTAACGGATGTAGAAGTCATCCAGATCATAGGGATCTGCATTCTCCCTCGATGAGAGAAAACGGATCTTATCACAGTTCTCTTCTACGGAACTGTACAGATATTCCCTGATCGTCTTCTGCAGGATGGACGCGCTGACAAACCAGAATATGCGGAATGTCAGAACCACGATCACCACCAGAACGATTGAAAACCAGATTGTTATATTCGTGGTGATCGACCTGCGGGCCTGTCTTTTTTTCATCTTTTTTTCCTCGCATGTTTTCGCCCGGACAAGTCTGATCCGTACAAAAGTATGCCGTTTCAGCGGATGCCCGTCAGTCCGACAGGCCGGCATGGGGCAATATGTTCAGTGGACATCTCTCAGTTGATGCCGCCGCCCCGTCTCAATCTTCCCGAAGCACATATCCGACCCCTCTGACTGTGCGGATCAGCTTTTTCATGCCCGGTCCGTCAATCTTCTTTCGCAGATAGCTGATATAGACGTCGACCACGTTTGTCCCGCCCTCATAGTCAAAATTCCAGATATGGTTCTCGATTTTTTCACGGCTGAGAACGATTCCTTTATTGTACAGAAGATATTCCAGAAGCTGGTATTCCTTGGCAGAGAGTTCGATCCGCTTCCCTGCCCGGGCCACCTCCCGGGAACCGATGTCAAGCGTGAGATCGTCTGCTGTGAGAACATTCTGCGCGCTTCCATGGGCAGATCTTGTCAGTACCCGTACCCTGGCCAGAAGTTCGTCCAGGGAAAAAGGCTTGACCAGGTAATCGTTCGCTCCTGCGTCCAGTCCCTTCACGCGGTCCTGGATTGAGTCGCGGGCTGTCAGAAACAGGACCGGTGTGATCTTCCCCTCCCGGCGGATCTTCTCCAGGACCTTAAACCCGTCCGCTCCCGGCATCATAATATCCAGAATGACAACATCATATCCGGCCGCCGAAAGATACGCCATGGCTTCTTCTCCGTCATAACAGCTGTCCACACTGTATCCCGATTCCGACAGTTTGGCAGAGACAATATGATTGAGGTCTCGTTCATCCTCAGCGATCAAAATTCTCATAATTTCAGTACCTTCCTTTTCCTTCAGGCGTTTCTGGCCTTCATGCTCTTCAGTCCATTCA
>JAUNEM010000174.1:2204-5450 GCA_030525515.1 Eubacteriales bacterium | reverse complement strand
GATCAGAGCTCTTTAAACAAAAGCCGGATTTCCGGATCATCGGGGAAGGCCTGCGGCAGTTTTGAATCCTCAAAACCGTTGCTTCGCCAGAAGGATTCAGCCTCTGTATTGAGCCGGCGGATTCCGACAGTGACTGCCTTGAAGCCCTGTCTGCCAAGGGCATCGCACACATCCGAGAGGATCCTGGAACCGATGCCCTGACCCTGCATCCGGGCATCCACCATGAACCAGCCCAGAAACGCCTCTTTTTCCGAGGGATAGTCTGTGATCAAGTCCAGGATGGCGGCAAGCTTCTCCCCGCCTGTCTTCTCATCATTGGTATAAAAGCCTGCGAAATGCTTGTTGTCCAGCTCCGCGCCCCCGGGAAGATCCGTGATGACATCCGTCAAATCCCTTAGATAGGGCTTCACACCGGCCTCCCGGTACCAGCGCCGGTTATTCCGGTACAGGCGGTAGACATCGCCGATCTGGGCCTCACGGATGGCACGGACCGTGTACTGGCCGGAAAGGGTCTGGAGATCCATTTTGCCTGCCCGTTGCTGCTCCTCATATTCCAGGGCAGGCCGGAACTGCGTCTCATACAGCTCCCGGTAGATCCCGTCTGCCCGGAGCAGCTCTTCATGACTTCCCTGCTCACAGATCCTGCCGCCGCTCACGACCAGGATCCGGTCCGCCTGCAGGATGGTGGAGAGACGGTGCGCGATGACGATACTGGTCCGCCCCTTCATCAGGACGTCGACAGCCTTCTGGATGGCATTTTCCGAAATGGAATCCAGGGCGGAGGTGGCCTCGTCCAGTATGAGAATCTTCGGATTTTTCAGGATCACACGGGCGATACACAGGCGCTGCTTCTCTCCCCCGGAGAGCTTGAGGCCGCGGTTGCCGACAACCGTGTCATACCCGTCCGGCTGCGCCATGATAAAGTCATGGATACTGGCGATCCGGCAGGCCGCCTCAACCTCCTCCATGGATGCCTCCTCATTGGCCATGCGGAGGTTCTCCAGGATCGTTCCGTTGAACAGATAGGTCTCCTGTGTGACCATGCCGATCTGACTGCGCAGCCATGTCAGGTCAAAGTCCCTGACATCCACCCCGGCGATGCGGACAGCCCCGCCTTTCACATCGTACAGCCTGGGGATCAGGTTCACCAGCGTGGACTTTCCGGATCCGGAAGGCCCGACGACCGCATACATCCTTCCGCCCGGAACTGTAAAGCTCACATCTGACAGAATCTCAGTCTCTGCTGTATACCCGAATGACACGTGGTCGAAGACGATGTCCTGATCCGCGGTCTCCGGCTTCTGCCCGCCCGCGGGACTCTGAATGGTATTCTCCCTGTCCAGATAGTCAAAAATGCGCGTAAAGAGGGCCAGGGAGCGGGTGAAATCCACCTGAACGTTGAGGAGGGATTCCACCGGCCGGTAGAGACGGTTGACCAGGGAGACAGTGGCTGTCACCATACCAACGGTCAGGGAAGGATCCAGCTGCCGGATGATCAGGACGCCCCCCGCAAAATAGATAAGCAGGGGGCCTACCTGGGTAAACATGCCCATCAGGACGAAAAACAGGCGGCCGCTTGTCGCCTCCCTGAGCGAGAGCCTGGTCGCCTCCCGATTCACCTCTACAAACCGGTCGTATTCTTTTTCCTCTCTGGCAAACAATTTCACCAAAAGAGAGCCGCTCACGGACAGGGTCTCATTGATGATCTGATTCATCTCATCCTGCTTTGCCTGACTTTTGGTCAGCAGGCTGTAGCGCCTGCGCCCGGCGCTCCGCGTCGGCAGGATCAGGAGCGGGATGACCGCGATTCCGGCCAGGGCCAGCTTTGGACTCATGGCAAACATGGCGATCAGCGTTGTCACCACCGTCGCCGTGTTGCTCACCAGGGAGGAGAGCGTACCGCTGATCACCGAGCTCACCCCGCTGATATCCATGTTCATCCGCGTGATGATATCCCCCTGCTTTTCCGTCGTGAAAAAGGCGTGGGGCATATATTCCAGATGCCGGTACATCTCATTTTTCATATCAAAAATAATCCGTTGGGAGATCCAGGAATTGATATAGCTCTCCAGAAGCCGGATCAGCTGACTGGCCGTCATGGCCACAAGAGCGCAGACCAGAAGCCGGACCAGAAGAGAAAAGCTCTGCCCCGTCAGGGCATCGTCCACGATCCGCCCTGTAATGATCGCCGGAAACAGACCGACGACCGCGGAGACCAGGATCGTCAGAAAAACCAGCACAAACTGCAGCCGGTAGGGCGTCAGATAGGAGAGGATCCTCCGCACAAGCGGCAGGGACAGCTTAGGCGCATTCCCTTTCTCCTCTTCCGTCAAAAACCCCCTCGGCCCCCTTCCGTTTACCGGTCCCGGCATAAATACCTCCTCGCAACAATAAGAACGTTTTTTTTCAAATGTATTATCATTATAACATTACTATTTATTACGAAGGAGACGATTATGAAAAAAACAACCATCATGCTGACAGCTGCCTTCCTGCTTATGTCGCTTTGTTCCTGTGGGGGCAAAGATGTGAAAGATTCAAAAGATGTAAAAGAAACAGCAGATGTGCCGGAGATCCATGCGATTGCCTATGACGACAGCCTGGATACTCTTGATGACGAAGGAGGCGCAGACGCTTTTGACCACTCACTGGACCATGCGGACAGCAGGTATTACAGGATTCTCGATTATTACAATATGGAAAGCGATGAATCTCTGCACATTCTGCCGCATTTTGAAACTTATCAGCAGACAACAGAGTATTCCTGCGCCTGCGCCTCTTCCCTGATGGTATTAAACTATTACGGAAATCATGATTACAACGAACTGGATATCTGCAAGCTGGCCGAAACAGATACGACTCAGGGTACTCCTGTTGAGAATATCGTGCGTTTTTTTGATTCCATCGGATGGAAGACTACGTCCCACGCGGAAACCAGTCCCTACTTCGATTCCCTGAATGATTTTGAGACATTTCTCATCAACTCTCTGGACAATGGCACGCCGGTCATGGTGGACTGGCTGGACTGGGGCGGGCACTGGCAGGTCATCATCGGCCTGGACAAGATCGGCACGGATACCCCCGACGATGATGTTCTCATCATGGCAGATCCCTATGATACAACAGATCATTACCAGGATGGCTACTATACTGTCCCTCTGGGCCGCTTCTACTATATGTGGCGCGAAGGGTCCGGCGGGGAAAAGCACGACCCCTATGTGCAGCCTTTTGTTGTTGCCATGCCAT
>JAUNEM010000174.1:0-2147 GCA_030525515.1 Eubacteriales bacterium | reverse complement strand
GCTTCAGGATTTGTAAAGCATTAGAATCTTATATTACAATCTCAGTCCGTTTTTAAAGGCTCAGCACTGCATCGAGAGCCCCTTCCGTTGCCTCGTTGGCGGGACCGGGATGGACGCAGTTTTTGGGAAAGGGCTTAAAGAGCCCCGGCTTTTCCAATGTTTTTTTGCCTGTCATTGGGTATAATAGTATTATTCAGGGAGCCTTCTAAAAGAGTGCTGATCTCGCCGGGTAAACGACTGTTATCGATCCGCATAACAGATCAGCAGTCTGCGGCGGAGGACCAAAAACACACAAGGAAAACTCCCGGATCTGAACTGTTTGACGGAAAAGCAGGCTTTATGGGGAACAAAGCATGGGTGCAGAGGAAAAAAGGAAGGAAACAAGAAAGGGAACAATCTGTGAAACAGGACTGCTGTCGCAGGTTCAGATGGGAGAGGGCGCAGAACTCCGCCGATACAGGAATATGCTGGCTGTCAGCGGAGTGGGGGTCATTATTTTCGGAATCTATTTTGTGATTCGGACGACCATGGATTTCTATCTGCATCCTGAAGAGTTCAGCGGAATGTTCGAGGACATCTCGGTACCCAGGATCTATGTATGGATAGCTTTCTGGGTGATTCTATCCATGTTTTTTGTCCTGTATTTTTTGGTATGGCTATATGTCGGCAGATCCGCGCTGAAGGAGGGAAGAGGAGAAAAAAAGAGAACACTTTACCTGGTCCCTGTACTGCTTCAGATATTGTTACTGATTATATCCATAATCAGCGACTTCAGGGAAATGGCCGTCGCGGCAGGATTCCTGGAAGGAACAGCGAATATAAGAAATATCACGATTGTATTGGATCTGACTTTTTTGTACATTCTTGCGGTGCTGCTGGTATCCGCTATCAGGTGCAGAAAGATTGAGTCCCGATTGCGGAAAAAGAACGCGTCCGGATAAATTGATAAATAAAAACAGATACGGAAGAGACAGAACTTCGGGAAGGAAATGAGCGATGCAGGAAGACTTTCACTATTACGCGACATACTGTGCATCCCTGATCGCAGGGTTTTCCCGCCAGGAGAGCCTTGACATCTGCTACAGTGCCCAGCTGGCAGACTGGTGTACGCGGACATTTCTCTCCGGGATCGATGCGCCTTCCGACGCGGCGACGACACAGCTGCAGATGGAATTGATGGACGCGCCGACCACCCGGACAGGACTTCAGGATATCACAAAGATATGGGCATCTTTTCATTTTCTTCCATTTGATCTGTATGCTGACTGCAAAGCATCAAAAGCGTATCAGGACAAGTTCCGCCTGATCTGCGGCCCCAACGGGGCACTGGCAGCGGACACGGTGGATCTGGCGGCAGGCCGGTCCCTTCAGGCTGTCGGCCTGGCCATGCATGTCATCGCGGACACCTGGGCGCACCGGTATTTTGCCGGAACCCCTTCCCTGGTGATCAATAATACCAACTATCATTTCTTTGAACTCATTCCTGTGAGTGATCTGCAGCAGGAGGACGTAAAAGGGGGGACCGCCGTTCGTTTTCAGGAGAGACACGTGAATTTTCGCCACGATCCTACAGAACCCGATGACGTGGAAAACAGCCGGTACACAAACACGATGTTTCAGTACCGGGAAAATTCCGTCATGAATCTGGGACACGGACGAGCGGGCCACCTTCCGGACTACAGCTTTATCCGCTACAAATATCTCCCCGCCTGGGGAAAATACGGGGAGATCATCAAGGACAATCCATCTGATTATCTGCATGCTTTTGCCCAGATGGTCCACGCCCTGAAATACCTGCGGGGAGAATTGCCTGCTTTTGAGACAGAAGTTTATGACTGGGAGGCCATTGCGCCCTGGCGGGATGAAATCATCGCAATATTGGAAAAAAGGCAGCCGGATGCCTGCGCGGACTGGAAAGCTTTGGGCGAAAAGCTGTCCCGAAACATTGTCGAGCCATTTGACATGGAAAAATACCGGCCGGAGTATATGCAAGCGGAAAACAAGGACGAGACCTTTCTCGGAAAATTTATCCTCGCCGCTCTCCGCCAAAAAAGCATGGTCACCACCAGAATTTTCGAGTCCGGAAACAAACTTGCCGGGAAACCGGAATACAACAAATATAGCAAATAAGGTATATAAAGCAAATA
>JAUNEM010000173.1 GCA_030525515.1 Eubacteriales bacterium | reverse complement strand
CAAGGGTAAATAAGTTGCAAGGGTAAATTAGGAAAGGATTGACTGCGCATGGATTTTACGCCGAGAACACAGCAGATTCTGGAGATTCTGCTGGGAGGAAAAGGTCCTGTTTCCAAACAGGAGATTGCTGACAACCTGGGAGTCAGCAAACGGACGATCCAGCGGGAATTCGGTTTTCTGGAAAATGATATCAAAAAGTACGGACTGCGTCTGGTAAACCGGAAGGGGAAGGGAATTGTCATTGCAGGTGAGCTGCAGAATATCGAGAAGCTTCGCCGCGAGATTGAACAGAACAGCGGTGTGGAGGCGGCCGGCCGTGAAGAGCGGCGCAGACACCTTCTCTTTGAGCTGCTGCGGGACCGGGAGCCCAGGAAGCTGTTTTATTACAGCGAGATGCTGGGGGTCAGCGAGACCACGGTCGCCAATGATATGGAGGCTCTGGGAGAGTGGTTTTCCAGAAACAATCTCGAAGTCATCCGCAGGCCGGGCTATGGTGTGGTCCTGGGGGGCTCGGAAGGAGACTACCGGGAAGCCATGAGGCGCTTCATTCATGAGAGCGAGTGGCAAAAATCCGAGAAGCGCAATAACGGCGGAAACGCAAAGAAAAGCCGGAATGCCGAGGAAGCGGTCACGGATATTCTTCTGAACGCTGCCGACAGCGGAATCTATTCCCTGCTTAACAATGATATTCTGACCAGAGTTTATAGCGTGCTCACCAACATGGACGAGCCCATGCTGCATCAGCTGGCGGACAACGCCATGACCGGACTGGCAATTCATATTGCCATCGCGATTGACCGTGTCCGGAAAGGGGCGGTCCTGGAGGCTGACGAGAAGGGCCTGGAGGATCTGGCGTCCTGGGAGGGGTATGATCTGGCTGCCAGGATCCTCCGCAGGATGGAAGAGGAGTTCGAGATTACCATTCCCGGTGTGGAACTCTCCTATATCCTTCTGCATCTGAGGGGATCCAAGATCGCTTACTCCGGCACGGCAGGAGACAAAAAATCCGGCGATGATTTCGTTATGCGGCAGATGCGCGGCATGGACGAGGAAAAGCTGCTGGACATGATCGATGAGATGATAGAAATTTTTAATCCTTCGATCTCTTATGAGCTCAAGTGCGATGAGGACTTCGTCCGGGGCCTGCTGGTCCACCTGCGCCCTGTCATTGTGCGACTGTTCAACCACATGAATATATTTAATCCCATACTCAATGACATCAGGGAGGAATACCCGGATGTTTTCCGGCGCTGTGCCCTGGCGGCAAAAGTCATTGAGCGGGAGACCCATGAAGTGGTTCATGACGAGGAGATCGGATTCCTCGCCATGCATTTCGGCGCCGCGGAAGAGCGCATTCTGGAGCGTCAGAAAGCCGCCCGCCGCGTTGTGATCGGCGTGATCTGTGCCAGCGGCTTCGGTGTCGCCCGACTCATGCTGACCAAACTCAGCAACCATCTGGGCGAAAAGGCGACATTCCGTGCCTATGGTAAGGATGAGATCACACCGGGAGTCATCGAGGACACGGACTTCTTTGTCTCCACACTGAATCTGGATTCACTGGGGATCGACTGCGTCCGGGTCAGTCCCCTGATCACAGCCAGTGACCTCTCACAGATCGAGTACAGGATCAAGGGATACGGGCAGGTGCGCCGCCGCCGTCAGGACACGAACTTTGTCCGCCAGATGGATGAAGTCGGTGTGATAGCGGGGGATCTCTCATCGCTGATCCGAAAGTACCGGCACTATGAGATCGCGCCCAATGTCAGCTTCCGGGAGCTTCTGCGGGTGCTCTCCATGCAGGTGACAGACAGTCTGGCCGCTGCCGCCAAAGTGATCTCCGCTGTCACAGAACGGGAGCGCCTGAATTCCCAGATTTTTCCGGAACTGGGATTCTGCCTGCTTCACTGCAGGACTGATGCTGTGCAGGAGACAGTGTTTGTAAGCTGTTCTCCGCGCGGAAGTGAGCGCTTTTCAGATGCGGGATTAAAGGAAATCCGGGCAGCAGTCCTGATGCTCATGCCGGTCGATGACCACAGAAATATACACTCTGAAGTGCTGGGAAGGATCAGTTCGGCTTTTATCAAAAACGAAGCCTTTCTTAAGGCGATCCAGAAAGGGCAGGAGGCTGCCGTGCGCACGGAACTTACCCATGAGCTGCGCACATTCTTCTCTGAATATGTTGAGAAGATTTAAGCTGTCCGGATCCGGATCAAGAACTTTAGATAAGTATAGAAATAGTATTGAGAAAAAAACCGGCACGGGCCGCAATGTCATTCATCGGATGTCATTGGACCGGGGCCGGTTTTTTCATATATTTTGCGGATGTCAGTCCGCGGCCATAATCATAAATAATTAAGCAGAATCGGTCATGTGCGCATCGTGGAGGCGGGAAAAAGGGGATCCGCTCTATGTCCATATGTGTGCGGAGGACTGTCTGCGCCTGCCTCCCGTGACTTATTTTTTATCCTTGCAGGCTTTTTTCAGGGAGTCTACCAGGATGCGAAGGGCTTTGATGCGGGCATATTTTTTGTCATTGGATTCAAGGATATACCAGGGGGCAAAAGTGGTATTGGTCTTCTGCAGCATCTCGTTGACTGCCTCCTCGTACTGGTCCCATTTCTCGCGGTTGCGCCAGTCTTCATCGGTGATCTTCCACTGTTTCTCCGGTGTATTCTGGCGGTCGGTGAAACGTTCGAGCTGTGTCTGGTTGTCGATCTGTACCCAGAACTTGATGACGACAGCGCCCCACTCGGCCAGTTCCTTTTCGAATTCGTTCATTTCATTATACGCGCGCTGCCAGTCATTCTCGGAGCAGAAGCCCTCGAGGCGCTCCACCATAACGCGTCCGTACCATGTGCGGTCAAAGATCGCGATGTGGCCGTCCTTGGGCAGACGCGTCCAGAAACGCCACAGGAAATGTCTGGCCTTTTCATGGGGTTCGGGGCTGGCGATCGGGAGCACCTGGTAGCCGCGGGGATCAAGCGCCGCTGTGATCCGCTTGATGTTGCCGCCCTTGCCGGCCGCGTCCCATCCTTCATAGGCAATGATGACCGGGATCTTTTTGCGGTAGAGTTCATTGTGCAGATCCCGGAGCTTAGCCTGCAGACGGTCCAGCTCCTTCTTGTATTCATCATCTGAAATGGTTTTGTCCGCCAGCGTGACCTCGGACAGGAGAGGAGTCCGGTTCAGCCGGAAGGTGTTCTGCAGGATGGGAGCCGCGAGCGCATGGTTTTTGAGCGCTGTGTCGATTCCCTGGTTCAGGAAGCGCAGAACCTGCAGCTCCGCCCATTTTTTGTCCTGTGCGTCGATGATGTACCAGGGAGCGGCCGACCGGTTGGTGTCCTCCAGATATTTGTCGTAAACTTCCAGGTACTCATTATAATGCTCATTCTCATGGAGATCGGATTCGCTCACGCGCCAGCGGGTGTTCTTGTCATCCTGAAGGGCGCGCAGTCTTTTTTTCTGCCTTTTCCTGCTGATCTGGAAGAAAAACTTCATGACCAGATAGCCGTTGTCGGTCAGTGACCGCTCGGTTGTATTGATACTTTTAACCCGGCGGGCGTAAGCCGCGTCGTCGATCTCGCCCCTCATCTTCTGATTGACAACTTCCTCCATCCAGAAGTCATCGAAGAAAGTGAATTTCCCGGCTTCAGGGATTTCCTTCATATATCTGTAGAGGAAGGGGTAACGCAGTTCCTCTTCTGTGGGCTCTGCCATTGTCTTGACGACAAAGAAGCGGGGATCAATACTGCGGATCACCCGGCCGATCACGCTTCCTTTGCCGGCGGCACCCCATCCTTCGAAAATGACCATGACAGGCAGCTTAGCTTCTTTAATCTGTGTCTGATAGACTGCAAGTTTCTCTCTGGCTTGTTTCACTTCCTGTGCGATAATATCGTCTTCAGGCCGCTCGGCTTTCACAAAATCTTTTAACATGGAACCACCTCTTTCTCGTAAAAAACCAAATGGCAGCTTCGTTGTTTTCAACCTCTTATATTATATCAGATTGAGCGACAATTCCCCATATTATCTGTAAAAAGAACTTTTGATTTGTAAAAAAGATAATCAGAAAATAAGAATCACAATCCTGCAGAAAGCAGATAAACGCAGTCTGCCGGGGATTCCGCACCCTCTGTTCTTCCCCGGGAAAAGGCTTCCGCCGCGGACATGATTCAGAGGAGACAGATGATGTCACTTTTCCTTTATGAGGATGGCGCGAAAGAATGCGAAGTGATAACGATTTCAATTACGTAGTTGCGTTTAATTTGATATAAGAAAAAAGACAATCATAAAATTCACCACAAAATAAGGCAAAATTTAAAAAAATCGGAGAAGTAACTAGGTTGTTTTTGATATTTCCATAATGTCGCTTTTAGTGTCTGACATTACCGAAGCATTTGTCACTTTTCAAAGTGACAAAGTCGATTTTGTATTCATTGCAATATGTTATTGCGCAGACATATAATGGGTTCAACGAGGTGATGAACAGGACATGCAACACCAAATGTTCATTCCGAAAAAACTGTTGTTTACATAAAGGAGGTAATGATGAAAGAAAGAGTTCAGTCATTTGGACGGTTCCTCAGCGGCATGGTCATGCCGAACATCGGCGCATTCATCGCCTGGGGACTTATCACAGCACTTTTCATCGCGACCGGCTGGGTTCCGAATGAGAAGCTGTCAACCATGGTCAGCCCTATGCTGTCCTACGTGCTCCCGATCCTGATCGCTTATACAGGCGGTAGGATGGTGGGCGGCGCCCGAGGCGCTGTCATGGGCGCGATCTCCTGCGTCGGTGTTGTCTGTGGTGCTCCCGATTATCCCATGCTGATGGGCGCCATGCTGATCGGCCCTCTGGGCGGTCTGGTGATCAAGAAATTTGACCAGGCAGTCGAAGGCAAGATTCCCGCTGGTTTCGAGATGTTGGTCAACAACTTCTCCGTAGGTATCCTGGGCATGCTCCTCGCAATCGTAGGCTTCTACCTGATCGGACCTATCATGGCAGCAGTTCTGGTCTTCCTGCAGGGCGGTGTTGACATCCTGGTCAAGATGGGACTTCTTCCCCTGGTTTCCATCTTCGTCGAGCCCGCAAAGGTCCTGTTCCTCAACAACGCGATCAACCATGGTATCTTCACACCTCTCGGCGCTCAGCAGGCTGAGACCATGGGCAAATCCATCTTCTACATGATCGAGACCAACCCCGGCGCAGGTGCTGGTGTCCTGCTCGCTTACTGGATGTTCGCAAAGGATAAGATGACAAGAGATTCCGCTCCCGGCGCTCTGATCGTCCATGTTCTCGGCGGTATCCACGAGATTTACTTCCCCTATGTTCTGATGAACCCCCTGCTTCTGCTTGCCACCATCGGCGGCTCTGTAGCAGCTATGTTCTTCAACACCATCTTCAACGTCGGCCTTGTCAGCCCTGCATCTCCCGGTTCCATCCTGGCTATGCTGGCAGTTG
>JAUNEM010000172.1 GCA_030525515.1 Eubacteriales bacterium | reverse complement strand
TACGGGCCTTTTTCACCTTCCGATCGTATAACAGGCCTTTTCCCTCTCACGATGCCGGGACGATGGAACGAAAAACAGGCCCGCGAATATAATTTTTAAAAAAATGGGAAAATAGTATAAAAAGCGTTCATAAAAGCCCAAAATAATGACACTTAAAAAATCAGAAAAATATGAGAAGAGGTCAGAAAATCAGAAATCAGAAAATACCGGTCAAAAGCCTTAGTTAAAAATGGAATAATATCATATACTGGTGTATAATAATTATGTGCAGAACACTAATTATTCGTGCGGGCTCAGTTTGCCTGCCGGAGAATTCATGCGCATGAGCCGGTGCCCCTGAGGAGAACCGTCTTGGCTGAAACATATTTTTTTACTTAGTCTCATAGGAGGTATTAAGATGGGATGCTTTTACTGTGATGAACACCATGAAGGCCGCGAAGCTATTATGTTTAAAGTCGGTGAAATGAAGGCCGGCGTCCTTTATCTTTTCAAAGATCAGGCACACAAGGGCCGCTGCGCTCTGGCTCTGAAGGCTCATAAGAAAGAACTCTGCGAGTGCACAGATCAGGAGAGAACCGATTTTGCGGCAGATCTGGCAGCTGCTTCCGGCGCCGTCAAAAAGCTTTGGGGCTGCACAAAGATCAACCTCGGCTCCTACGGTGATTCCAACCCTCACCTTCATTTCCATATCGTTCCCAAGTATGAGGGCGGTTTCGAGTTCGGCGGCAGCTTCGCGATCACCAATCCCGATCCCGTATTCCTCAAAGACGAGGAGTACAAGGAGATGATCTCTGCTCTGCAGAAAGAGCTCGGAATCTGATTTCTGAATTCTCCTCTTCCTGCCCTGTCCGGTCTTTTCAGAAGAAAGCCGGGAGGGTGAAAACAGCTGTGATCGGCAAATCACGAAATTACGAGTCTGAAAACAAATCGTACTGACTCTGAAAGAAGACGGGAAGGCCGGTTTTAAAGGTTTTAATGGTTTTAAGGTTTTAAGATTTTAAATTTAAAATGGAAAACCGGTTCAGAAACTGAAAGGGAGCATATCACAAGCCCGCAGGCATTGTGATATGCTCCCTTGTGTTTGCAAAAAAGAACTCCGTTTGCATGGAAACCCGCAGCCGCATGAAGGAAACATCATGTACAGGGCACAAAAGTCGATGAATCTATGGAAACCCGCAGCCGCATGAAAGAAACACCTGCAATATCATTACAGCGTCACTTGCAGCAGCATTGCAGAGTCAGGTCGCCTGCAATAAGATTGCAGGGCCGCCTGCGGCAGTATTACGACAGGTTCACTTCCCTTCTCAGCATGCCGTGCAGGATCGTCCTGAGGTTTTGGGCGGGAAGTGCTTCAGCTGGCGACTGAAATTCAATCCTGCCTTCCCTGCCGTCCGCAAAGCAGACCGCCATTTCTTTCAGGACCATTTCTTCCCCGTCATGTTCTTTTCTGAGTGCGCGCAGAGCTTCCGACGCGGACTCGTCTGCGGCGGCTCTGCCGGCTGCGTCTGCGCAGGCTCCGTCTGTGCTGTCTGCGTCTGCGCGGGCTCCGTCTGTGCCGGGTGCGGCGTCAGGATTATCCCTGCTGCAGTCAAGCCAGATCAGGTCAGCCCCTCTGCCCGCCATAGCCGCCTCCGTCAGATGGAGGATCAGTGCATCCTCTTTTCCTGTCAGGTAAATCTCAAATTCTCCGTCTTCACCGAAAAACTCATTGCCCACAACCTTGTTGCGGTACAAAAGAAGAGGCGCCTCAGCAGGATCCTGTCTGTCAAAAGCGTAGACGAACTCTCTGATTCCCGCCGGGTAAACCGCCGGATACATGAAAAAAGAAATGGAGCTGATTTCAGGGAAGGCACCCTCTGCTTTCACAGCCGCTGGAGACACATCCCCTTTTTCACCGGAAAAGGAGTCATGTTCTTTCACTCTGATCCCGATGACCTCCCTCCCCGGAAGGAGAAGATTTTCGACACGGTTTTCAATGGCCTCTTTCCATCCGGGCAGTTTTTCCACTTCCTCCACCCAGTTGTCGCACGGCAGCTTCTCAAAGACCTCCGATTCCAGAGGTGTGCACGTAAAGCCATGGTTTCTCGCGTTGCGGATGTAGCGGTGAATGAAATAATGTCCCACCTTCTTGCTGGACATATCATAGTAATAAGACAGGCCGCCGCTCGTCGCATTGTCCACACAATAATAGACAAAGCCTGTAAACAGATCCAATTCCAGGCTCCTGACAAATTCTCCTTCTCTCTTGTCCAGAACGGCAAGGCACTTCCTGCTGCGCCTTCCCAGCGGGATTCTATAGGATCCCCTCTCATCACGGCACTCCAAATGCCCTCGTCTGACTTCTGCTGTCATTTTGTTTTCCCTCCGCTGAATTCCTGACCTCCCCGAATGAAAAGGGATTCTGTAAATCCCGCATCCGGAAGCTGCAGGTCCCATATCCATCATACAGGGAATGAATCAATTGTTCAGCCCGATCCGGTCTCTCCTGCTGCGCCTGTATTGTCCCGGTCAGGTGTCCTGCGATGTATAGCAGAACTGCAGGTCTTCGGGAACATGATGCTTGTCCCCGACGAAGATCACCTCGGGTTTCCCATCGGGGCTGATCTCTACACAGCTCACACTGACATTGTAGAGGTTGATCCTTTTCATATCCTCCGCCGCAATCCCATATGAGAAATTCAGAAAAGTCTGGATCGCCGTTCCGTGAGAAGAGATCAGAACCGTCTCGCCCGGATGCTGACGCGCAATTTTGAGGATCGCATCCCTCATCCTGTTATAGACCTGGACCAGCGACTCTCCTCCGGGGGCATGAGAATGTCCTCTGTCTCTGTCCAGGCAGTACATACGATAGAAAATAGGAAACTGCTCACTGATTTCTTCTTTTGTCAGGCCGTCCGCTTTCCCGAAATCCAATTCCGTCACATCCGGTTCCACGATGACCGGGACAGGCTTCTTCTGGGAAGAGAGCGCGTATTCCAGGGTTTTGACTGCGCGGCAAAGAGGGCTGGTCACGCCGAGATCTACAGGAATGTCTTCAAAATATTGCCGCAGAAGATTTCCCTGCCGCTCTCCCGCTTCATCCAGAGGATTGTCCGCCCTGCCCTGGTAACGAAGCTGCTGATTCCAGGCCGTCGTACCATGGCGAACCAGGTAGAACCTCGTATTACCCGTATTGCCGGTTTTATTCATATCACTCATTAAACAGGGCCTCATATTCTTTCTTCAGTTCCTGGAGAATTGAAACATTATATGCCTCAGCCTCATTCAGTTCCTTTTCCTCTACGGTTTTCCCCGGGGACGGTTTATACCATTTTTTGCTTTCAAAATATTCCCGGATATTGTCGTCCTTGAAATCCTGCCCTTTTCTGGCATAGATCTCATTGACCGCGAGTCTGATCTCCCGGGCGGTCTTCTCAGCACCCGCCAGGCGATATTCCTTGAGAAATCTGCTGCTGACCTCGATTTTGTCCAGCTTCTCGGAGCCGCTCTTTTCAAACAGGTATCCCGTCTTGCGGTACTGTTCCGCCGCCTTCAAAAGCCCTGACAGGTCCTCACCTCCGGCCTTCTTAAATGAGGGATAGGGAGCCGTCGTCCTGTAAAAAAGGTTGATACTCTCCGCGGATTCCGAACTGTTCATAAACCAGTTGAACACAATTCTTTTCTGATCGACATCGATTTCCTTTACCTTCGCGTAACAGTAACATGCTTCCATTGAGGGAAGAGACATGATCTTCTCAATAGCACTTGTATCGGTTTTCACATAGCTTTTTCCGAAATCCGCCGAAATCACAGGTTCTGCGATGGTCTGCATTCCGATCCCGTCGATATACATGATATTCCCGTTGATAATATACATATCGCCGGGATCCATGACTCTGTGAAAATGATTCAGCTGCCAGGAAAGGCCTCTGTCCCTGGAGATCAGCTCATATCCATAGAGCTGATTCATCCCCGGAGAAGGGTCGGCTGCGATGTAAATGAACTTGCCGTCTCTGTATACCGTGACAGAATCCCCTATGGAAATCGGCTCCAGTCCGCTGAAAGATCTGACTCCCAGGTCCTGGGTCTCTCCCGCAAGGACCAGACCGATCACCTCCCTGCATCTGCGGAGATCTGCCTCGTCAAATGATTCGTCGTGATTAATCTTGATGCCCTTGAGCGCAGTGTCCGCAGCGCTATCGGTTCCTGATTCAAATGATATCTTATCCGTCCCCGGTCCGGCCTTCGCTTTTCCTTCAGTATCCTCATCCGCAAATACACATAAAGACACCAGCATCAGAGCTGCAGCCAATAAAGAGATACGGCGCAGTATTTTACACATCGTCACTCTTCCTCTTTTCCACTTTTCCTTTGTTTTGACTTCCCGGTAAGACCTGAAAAGCTGTTTCCGGCAGTGCCTGGAAAACGACAAACTGTTCGTTATTGTGCTTCAAGAGCCTCGCGGGGGATCTCGATTTCTTCAATCTCGTTATATTTGTCAAAAGAAGCGTCTACGGTAAATGAACGGAATTCCATATCCACTCCATCCATCATTGTACCCTGAATTTCTTTTTCGAGCAGGCTCCCAAGGAAGAGACTGCCGAGTTCTGTGCACTCCAGCTTCACTCGGGCGGGAAGACTGCTGTCTTTGTAAATGTAAAGCTGAGTCGGAATGCTGACGGAATCCCAGTCAATGGAATCGACATCAATGCCCGCCTTATCCAGCTTCAGATCCGCTTTCCCGATCACTTCTTTTACAAGGGCGCCGTTCAATATGACATCAATCTCATAGGCCTCTTTGCCATTGACGGTTGTTGTTTCCTCTTTCAGTTTGGCATCTTTCAGGTTGTCTCCTGCCTCCCGGATCATACCGAAGAGTCCCAGAGCAGGATTTCCTTCAGCGACAGCTTCTCCGGAATCCTGTTTCTCCCCGATGGTTTTTTTCCACTGTCCTCCATCTGTACGTTCATAGGTAATTGTCGCGCCGTCTTCGGTCTTCTCTGTATATTGCTCAAGTTCGATCTTCAGATCCAGAAGCTGGCCTATGCCGGTAAAAGAAGCTGTGGTGTCACTCTTTGTGCGCTGGGGCTCTCTTGTCATCTCGATATCAGATACAGCATTCAGATGCAGATCCGTGCCAACCTCTATCGATTTTAATTTCACCTGCAGATCGGAATCGATATTCACAACTGCCTCTGCAGACTTGACGTCTGATACATTTTTCAGCATCTTTGTCGTCAGAGAAGCGGCTGTCGGTTTGAATAAGCCGCAGCCATAGCAGATAAAAGCCAAAGCAGCAGCCACAGCAATCACAGCTGCAGGTATACGCATTTTCTTGAAAAAACCCATTATTTGAGAATCCTCTCCTTCCCATTTATACCTGTGGTAATAACATGAGTTCTCATAAGCATTTGATCAAAACATACGATCAAAGCCCGGGGAATCATTGCCCGGAATCTTCCTTCTTCTCGGAATCATCCCTC
>JAUNEM010000171.1 GCA_030525515.1 Eubacteriales bacterium | reverse complement strand
ATACATGACAGATTACAGAAGACAGAAAAAAGTCAATGACAAAAGAGACAGCAACGAGTACAGAACAAAAAACAGGACATAATACAGAACTGAAAGCAGGACAAAAAACAGGGCAGAATACTGAACTGAATACAGAAACAGACACATTCAAAAAAGACCGCAGGATTTTTGTTCTCAGTGAGGAAAAGCCGGTCAGGGCAGTGGTGAAGCTGGGTGTCCCTCTTATCGCGGGCATGTTCATCATGGTCCTCTACAACCTGGTCGATACTTTTTTCATCGGCCTGATGCGGGATGATTATCAGCTGGCCGCAGTCAATCTCGCCTACCCTGTCATGATGATCTCCATCGCGATCTCCAACATGGTCGGAACCGGAGCCTCATCCCTGATCGCCAGAAGCATGGGGGCGAAAGAAAACGGGAAGGCATGTCACACGCTCACTGTCGGCTTTGAACTCACCGTGATCAACAGCCTGATCGTCACCGCGGCCGGCCTGCTCTTTCTGCCGGCTGTCGTCCGCGGACTGGGGGCGCAGAGCAACACATTTGACTACACAGCCCGGTATACCAGCATCATTTTTCTGGGGAGCATCTTCACCATGGGCAATTATACCTCGGGGCAGCTTCTGCGCAGCGAGGGATCCGTGAAATATTCGGTGATGGGAATGATCTCCGGCACTGTTGTCAATATCATTCTGGATCCGGTCTTCATATTCGGCCTGAAGATGGGAATCCGCGGCGCGGCGATCGCCACCATCCTGGGAAACGCCGCGGGAATGTTCATCTCTCTGTGGATGTATGCGGCCGGGAAAACACTCCTCAAGCCGTCACTGCGGTATCTGAGACCCACCGGGGAAATTCTCAGGGAGATTTTCTGGGTCGGAATACCTGCCTCGTTGGAGACTCTGCTGACTTCTGCCGCCTACATCGTCAACAATAATCTGGCTGTCGGCTATGGAGAGCTGACGGTGGCAGCCATGGGAGTCGCCCAGAAGATCCTCTCCCTTGGAAACTACATCTATCAGGGATTCGCCGCCGGCACACAGCCCCTGATGGGATATAATTACGGCGCGGGCAATTATAAAAGAATGAAAGATGTGCTCAAGGCCGGTCTCATGGTCGTCAGCAGCACAGAGCTCTGTGTCATGGCGGTCTTCGGCTTGGCGGCGCCGCAGCTGATTGGTATTTTCACGGACTCTGCCGAGGTGATCGCCACCGGCAGCAGGGTGCTGCGCACCATCATGTGGATCCTGCCCTTTGTCGGAGCGGTCTCCATGAGCAGGATGTCCTTCCAGGCTATGGGAAAACCGCAGTACGCTTTCGCAATCACACTTGTGCGCCAGCTGGTGCTCTACGTTCCATTGCTCCTGATCCTCAACCGGGTGTTCGGGTTCGGGGGTATGATCTGGGCACAGCCTGTGACGGAACTCATTATGATGGCTGCTTCCGTCTCACTTCTGCTGGCAATGATCTCACGGGAGGACAGAAGAACACAGTCCGGCAGACAAAATTAATTGCTCAAAAAAACCATCCAAAAAAACTTTCAATAAAACCATCCGAAAAAATACCCAACAAAAATACTTAATAATAATGCCCAATAATAATGCTCAATAATGAAAAGCCCTTCACAACGATTCCGGCTGTTTTACACTGCGCCGGCGCCATTGTGAAGGGCTTTTCAACATAAAGGGGGAGTATGAAAAATCTATTTTTTAGTGGGAGTTCGATGAGCTTTCAGCCATTATCCTGGTCTTTGGCTGTCTGCATTCTGTCTTTCGCTTACATTTGTTATGATACAACATGATTCTAAAATCCAAATTCAGGAATTATAAAATAAAAATAATAAATCGGGAAAAGGTGTGTAAAAAACAGCGGAAAGCCGGCTGAGCCAGGTCCGGAGCCGGCGCAGGCGGAAGCGGAAAGCCTTCTATGCCCGGCAGAAACCTGCGCAGGCGGAAGCGGAAAGCCTCCTCCCCCGTAATGAATCAGTACCTTAGTCCCTCCGAATTTCCGGACATATTTACCTGCATCATTCTCAGTATCTTTGCCGAAGGCAAAAAATGTGGGTGAATAAAAAGTGAAATTTCTCATCCTGCAGCCATGACATCCTGTTCAAAAACATTTTTGGCGAAAGCACGCACTGCTTAGTGCCTTCCGCGCTCCCGCAAGAAAATCAGGCAGCGCCGGGCAGTGCCGTTTCTGTTTCCTCTTCGAAAACCTCATAGTATTGATCCAGCAGTTCATAGAGCCTGCGGGCGATTTCCTTGTAGTCCTCTTTATTGAGATTGGCCAGGGAGATGCGCACAGTGCCGTCCGGGGCTTCAAAGCCGGGACCGTACATAAAGACAACCCCTTCTTTTCCTGCCAGGTCATTCAGGAAGTCGATCTCGGTCTTGTTCTCTTTGAACCAGTCCAAAAAGTCCTGTCCGTATTTTGCCGCAATCAGGGCGTAAATATCCACTACTGTGTAATAATGGGAATTGTTTTCGCAGTCATCTGCCTGGAGCTCCAGACCCTCCATCAGTGCTTCATAGCGCTCATTCACAATATCGTTTGCCAGTTCCAGATAAGGGTCTTCGGACTCATAGATCAGGTGGGTCAGAGCCAGAAAATCCATAAAGACCTGGCTGGGCGTGCTGAGTCCGCTCGTGTGGTAGAGACCGATGGAGCGGCTGTCCGCCGTAACTCTCTCAACAAAGGGAAATTCCTCGGGGTTCTCTGTGACAATGGAATATTCGCTGTAGAGGAATTGCTTGTCTTCCTCCGAAAGCTTCGCGAGGAGTTCGTCCATGATGTTGTCCTCATTCATGGCAATCAGGCCGATGCGCCAGCCCGTCACACCGTAGAGCTTGGAGAAGGAGTAGACGAGGACCGTGTTGTGGGGAAGTATGCTGTAGACAGAACGGAAGCCGTCGACGAAGGTACCATAAACATCATCCGTGATGATGATCAGATCAGGATTTTTCTCCACCACCTCTTTCAGCTTATCCAGAGTCTCATCGGAAAGAGCGTGGGAAGCGGGGTTGGAGGGATTGACCAGAAAAAAGGCTTTTACAGATGGATCCTCCAGTTTCTTAAGTTCGCTGTCCTCAATATCCCAGTCGTTTTCCATGGAGGTGCTCACATCGACGGAAACGAGGTTGTAGCTTTTGACAGACGGAATCTGCAGATAGGGTGTAAAGATCGGTGTGGCAATCGCGATCCCGTCTCCCGGTTTCAGCAGCCTGTTGTGCTCGAGCGAGTCAAAAATGTAGTCTATGGCGGCAGTTCCGCCCTCTGTGGGGAAGACCTTTGTCGTTGAGGCAAGGTTCGCGTCCCCGTAAAGGACAGACTGGAGGAAGGTGTTCAGGATAATCTCTGTGTTGACAAGGCAGCGGCTCGGCTCAGGATAATAATCCCCTATGATGGCATCTGCCAGCTCTTTGAGCAGGTCATCCTTGTCCATTCCCAGCTTTTCAACGCAATAATTTACCGCATTGATCAGGAAGGCGTCCACCGGGGAGTCAGGATCCATGGCAGCGTCGAAGCGGGCGGAGATTCCTTCTTTTTTTGCCGCTCCTGCCATATTTTCCTGCTGGAAGGTTGCCTCACATTCCCCGAGGGCATATTCCATAAAGCGGGCAAAAGCGTAACGTGCCTGGGTGTTGATCCAGTTTGGATTGCCGCGCCCTGCGTCAAGCGGGGGATAACCTTTCTCGTTTTGCTTGGCCAGCTTCCGCTGCTCGGCAGTGATTTCGAAGGCGCCCAGCTCTTTTTGAAGTTCCTCTTCGGCAGCCTTCTGCAGATCATTCTTTTCCGTCCCCGTGCCGGAACCGGCATTGGTTTCCCCGGCGAAAGCAGACAATGGCAGCAGCATAAAGCTGAGTACCAGAAGAAAGCAGATGGCTTTTTTGAGCGAGAATACTTTCTTTTGTTTTTTCATGACTTACCACTCCTTTTTTCGTTTATTCGCATATGTTTGCGGGCACCTGTCCATGGTCATAAGTATGATCATGGTCAGTCTGCCAGCGGGTTCTCTGATTTCAGGCAGTGAAACCGAAAGCCTCCCTTATTGTACCAAATATATTTTTAAAAAAACAAAAATACGCTTTATTGCGTATGATAATGATTTTTGCAGCCAGGCTTGGTACAATAGCTGTATTCTGTGGTCCGGGACCTGCAGAAGCAGAGCGAGTCCTGAATAGTAAAGGAAATGTAAGAATGAATCAGGAAATAGTTAAAAAGGCCTTTGTCAAGACCCTTCCGGTTCTGGCAGGCTATGTGGTGCTTGGAACCGGCTTTGGAATTCTGCTGCGGAATGCCGGATATGGTGTTCTGTGGGCTTTTGCCATGAGTGCCTTCATTTATGCAGGGTCTATGCAGTATGTCGGTGTCAGTCTGCTCTCCGGCGGAGCTTCTGTTGTTACTACCATCCTGACGACGATCATGGTAAACGCGCGGCATCTCTTTTACAGTATCTCCATGATCGACCGCTACAAAGACGCGGGAAAATACCGTCCCTATATGATCTTCGCGCTGACGGATGAAACCTACTCCCTGCTCAGCGACGGACATGCGCCTTCTGAGGGAGACCCCAATCTCTACCGCTTTCTGGTCTCTTTGTTCAACCAGTGCTACTGGGTGACGGGCAGCGTGCTGGGGAGCCTGCTGGGGGCGGTGCTTCCCTTTTCCACCGCGGGAATTGAGTTTTCCATGACAGCCCTTTTCATCGCTTCCTTTACGGAGCAGTGGCTGACCACACGTGATCACATACCCGCCCTGACGGGACTTTTGAGCACCCTGCTCTGCCTTTTGATTTTCGGAGCGGAGCGGTTCCTGATCCCGGCCATGCTGCTGATCACCCTGCTGCTGACACTTCTGCGGAGCAGACAGGAGAAGCTCGCATGAAAGGTTATTTCCGCGCTCCATTGCGCCTTTTTCAAGTGGAAATCCTGAAACCTGATCCCGCCTGCAGAGAGGAGGCAGTCACATGAAATCGATCATACTCATAGCAGCCATGTCCATCGGGACGATCCTCCTGCGCTTTCTCCCTTTTCTGATCATCCGCAAAGAGACCCCTCCCTATATCGCTTATCTGGGGAGAGTCCTGCCCCCGGCTATCATCGGAATGCTGGTGATCTACTGCCTCAAAGACGTCAACTGTACCGCAGCCCCCTTCGGGCTGCCCGAACTCATTGCTTCGGTATGTGTTGTCGGCCTTCAGGTATGGCGGAGAAATTCCCTTCTGAGCATTCTGGCAGGGACCATTCTGTATATGTTTCTGACTCAGATGGTCTTCTGAATGAGGCTCTCTGCGGATTGTCTTTGACAAATGCCTCTCAGGAGGATTTTCCGGCAGAGGTTCCCGCCGGGTGGTCTTCTGACAGGGACTCTCACTGGACGGCCTTCGGACAGGGAGTCTCCGGAAAGCTTTCCGCCGCAGGCATCCTCCGCATTTTCAGCGCAGGTTCAGTCGATAAATCAGTGTGTAAAACAGTGCG
>JAUNEM010000031.1 GCA_030525515.1 Eubacteriales bacterium | reverse complement strand
CTTTAAGGACGGAAGCCTTAAAGACGGGATCTTTAAGGACGGAAATCCCGTTTTTTCAGAGATCCGCTCTTTTCAAGCTGCGTCAGCATAAGCCAATGGAGAACCCTTTATGTCCATGTTTAAGAATTTCTTTTTTGATCTCTATGGTACGCTCGTCGATATCCGCACAGATGAACAGAAGCCTTCGCTGTGGCGGGATCTGGCGGAGTTTTACTCCCTCTGCGGAGCGTCCTATAATCCCGGGGAGATCCGGGAGCGTTATTTAGCCCTGTGCGAAGAGGAGACCGGTGCTCTCGCTGCCGCCTGTCCGATTCTGACTGCGGAGGATGTGGAAATCGAGCTGCGCAATGTCTTCAGACGCCTGTTTGAGGAAAAGGACATTGCCGTCTCCGCGGCCCGGGTGGAGGACACTGCGCTGTTGTTCCGTGTATTGTCCTTCTGCAGCGCACCGCAGCTGATGGAAGGAGCAGAAAAGACGCTGAAAGGACTGCGTCAGCGCGGCGCCCGCCTGTATCTGCTGTCCAACGCCCAAAGCTGCTTTACCGTACCGGAACTCCGGCGTCTTAACCTTCTCGACGGAATTTTTGACGGGATCTTCCTCTCTTCCGACTTCGGCGTAAAAAAGCCTTCCCCTGCTTTTTTCCGTGCGGCTCTCGAAAAAGCGGGCATTCCCGCTTCCGAGGTTCTGATGGTCGGCAACGACCCCTTTGCGGATATCCGCGGGGCGGACTCCGTCGGCATGGAAAGCCGCTATATCCACAGCTGGCAATCCCCTCCGCGCGGCTTCTGCCTGCCGGAAAGCTGCCGGGAGACAGGGTCTCTTGAAGAGCTTCTGAAAGACTGTTAAACCATGCACATGCTGAAAGACTGCCGCCCTGATATATATATGCTGAAAGACTGCCGCCTTGATACATATACATTCTGAAAGACTGTTGACCGGAATCTTTGATCTTTTGCCATCAGAGATTCCGGTCTTTTTTATGACACTGCCCCGGAAATGTATTTTCCGCCTTGCGGCGGACACGGGCCGGTCGGGGGTAGAGCCTGTCAACCGCTGAAGTGCTCCTGCACGTCCGGCGGGTCATAAATGCCGGGCAAAGCCTTCCACTGGAAGAGAAGTTAGGTTTAACAAATTAAGGTTGACTAGACTAACTCCGTGTGCTACAATCCGTATGATTAATTGGCACTAACTCATATAAACAGGCAGTAAAACATGAACATTTTATCCATCCTGACATGAGTAATAAATGTAGCTGCGGTACATTGTGGCTGTTTCTAACAGGAACCATGAAGATTGGTATGCTGTATTTCACTACAGCGTTGCTGATGGTTCTTTTTTTCTGTTCCTCCTGCCGGTCGGAAGAAGGGCCCGGCGGAAAGGTACAGCAGCAGGAGACAGAGCAGGCTCTTTCCCTGGGCGGGAAAATCCGCAACAGCAGCCGGATGATCAGGGAAATCCGAAAAGGTCTGAAGGCACACAGCTCCGCAATCACAGTTTCTTTTTCCTACGGAAGCGATCTGTTTGCGGATCTCAACGAAGTAGTTGAAGAGTGGATGGATGCCGCACAGGCAGAGACCGGCGTTCCGGATGAGGGAGATTATATCCGTTACCAGCTGGGCGGCTATACCTATAAAAGCACCTCGGAGCAAAAGGAGGACCGGTGGTATTACAAGGTCCGGATCGAACCGTCTTATTATACTTTTTTTTCGGAAGAGAAGGAGGTGACGGCACAGGTCCGGAAGATCCGGAGGAAGTTCCATTTTTGGCCCTGGACTGCAAGCGCAGTGAAGATAGAAGCTATATACGACTACCTGTGCAAAAATGTGCGGTATGACAAAGTTCATCGCAAGAATCCCTACTATCACAAACGCTCCACCGCTTACGGCGCACTGGTGCAGAAAACGGCGACCTGCCAGGGATACTGCACAGCCATGTATCGTCTCCTGCAGGAGGAAAAGATTCCCTGTCGGATCGTGACCGGCACTGCGGGGGATGAGGAGCTGCATGCCTGGCTGATCGTTGAGCTCGACGGGCTGTGGTATCTGCTGGATCCTACCTGGGATGCCGGACAGGAAGAGTACAGGTACCTTTTGACGGGCACTGATGCATTTGCGGGTGGCGGGCCGGTCAGGCAGTCCGGATCAGAAAAAACAGATGCATCAGACAATGATGTTCAGAGGGTTGAAAACAGGTCCGGGGAAGAAACCCTGATTCCCCATCTTGCGGGGAGCGGATTTCTGACGCAGGAGTTTTTAAGGAATCATCCGATGGCAAAAGACAATTATCGATAACCGGAAACAGGGAAAGAAGGCGAATAAGAATGGAAAAGATACGCAGGATGTTTTGTGCCATGCTGGCAGCCGTCTTTGTGCTGACATTGTCGGCACAGGTAGCTTTTGCAGATGACACGGAGACATACTACCTGACCTGGGAAGAATATATGGCTGCCAACGGCGTCACAGACTGGAACTACAATGATCTGGCCGCTGTGATCGCCGGCGTTGCCAATCATGCCGTAGACCTCTATGAAGCCGGCGAGACGGACGAGGCCTATACCTATGCCAAGGCAACTTACTGGGGCTTTTACGAAACTTCCGGCTTTGAGCGCAACACGATGAATTACATTTCCGGAAGCCGCGTGAGCGAGGTGGAGCTGGCCTTCACAACGCTGCGCAAGGCGATCAAGAAAGACAATGGTCCCGAAGCTGTCCGCGCGGCGGCAGACTCCCTGATTGAAAAGCTTGTGGCGGACGGAGCGGTCCTGAGTCCGGAGGGCCCTGTGTTTGCGGACGCCTCCGGCGTATCCCCGGGCGCAGGCGCTGTCCAGGGACAGGCAGCTGTTCTCGACACTTATTATCTGACCTGGGAAGAGCACATGGCGGCCTACGGGGTCACAGACTGGAATTACAATGATCTGGCATCCGTGATCGCAGGAGTGGCAAACCATGCGGTCGAGCTCTACAACAAAGGCGAGAAGGAAGATGCCTACGCATACGCAAAAGCGACCTACTGGGGCTACTATGAGACCTCCGGTTTTGAGCGCAACACAATGAACCTCATTTCCGGAAGCCGTGTGAGCGAAGTGGAGCTGGCCTTCACAACACTTCGCAAGGCAATCAAGAAAGACAATGGTGCCGAGGCCGTTCAGGCGGCGGCAGACTCCCTTACATCCAAACTTTTTGAAGACGGACTGATCCTGAGTCCCGAAGGCCCTGTGATGGGCGGAGCGGCTGCAGGAACAGAGGCTGGAGCGGCCGAAGGAGCCGCCTCAGGCACTTCAAAGGCCTCCGCAACCGGCATTGCGGTCTTCCTCGGCGCCTTCGCGATCATTCTCCGTGAAGGTCTTGAGGCGATCCTCATCGTCGGAGCGATCATCGCTTACCTGGTCAAGACAGGAAACAAGAATCAGGTAATGCCTGTCTATGTCGGATCTGTGCTGGGTGTTGTCTGCAGCTTTATCATGGCAGGGATCATCAACATGCTTCTGGCCAAAAGCGCGGAATATCATATGAGTCAGGAAATCATCGAAGGTGTCGCTGCACTGACAGCAGTCGTCGTTCTGTTCTGGGTCAGCAACTGGATGGTCTCCAAATCAGAGGCTGCTGTCTGGTCACAGTATATTGAAGGACGGGTGGCATCCTCGACCAGCAGAGGAAATGTCATTGCCCTGGGCTTTACCGCCTGGCTGGCTGTCTTCCGTGAAGGCGCGGAAGTCATCCTTTTCTATCAGCCCATGCTTGCGGAGGACAGGCCGGATATGGTCTGGGCAGGCTTCGGAGTCGGTGTGCTGTGCCTGGTTGTCGTCTATCTGCTCATCCGCTTCATGAGTGTACGCCTGCCGCTCAAGCCATTCTTCATGGGCACCAGTATCCTGATGGCTTTCATGTCGATCAGCTTCCTGGGCGCAGGTATCAAAGAGCTGATGGAAGGCGGCGTTCTGGACAGCTTCGAGTGGGCGATCTACAGCCCGGGCTGGCTCAGCTGGATCCCTTACAATGATGTTCTGGATATCCTGGGCATCTATCCTCTGATCGGAACCATTGTTCCCCAGCTGATCCTGCTGGCCATCACGATCGTGACCTTTGTCATGCATCTCAACCACAACAAGAAGGTTCGTCTGGAAGCGGAACAGGCACAGAAAGCTTCGAAATAAGTTCCTGTTTCCACAGGTCATTCCGTATAGGACTGTTTATTATTTTCGGAATTTTCCTTTCTCTGAAGATTCTTTTTTCAGGAGTTTCAGAACATGTTTTCCGGCCGGGATGCCCGGCAGGGCAGCGCTGCCCGACACGTGAAAGCGTCATTTCTTACGAATGGAACTCCACAGGAAGGATGCGGATGGGGAAAAGAGGATTCATATAGACAACAGGCTGATCATAACAGCCATTACAGAATCTCAAAGGAGGAAGTTACTATGAAGAAGAAAGTCCTTGCAAGCGTACTCGCGCTCGGCATGGCGATTTCTCTGGCAGCTTGCGGCGGTGCAGCATCCGGCACATCCGGCAGCAGCGAGCCCGCACCCGCAGCGGCAGAGGAAGAGACCAAGGTAGAAGAGGCAGTTGCTGATGCTGCTTCCACAGAGCAGGTTGAGGCTGCGGTCGCAACCGAGGAAGCTGCCGCTGATGATGCAGCTGCAGGTTTCCAGGAATATCCGATCTGGGAAGACGAAGAAGTCGGCGGTCTGATGAATGTCAGCGGTGTTTATTTCCAGCCCGTTCCCATGACCGACGGAAGCGATCCCGCGGATTACAACATGCACTTCGAGGCTGACATTGCCGCTCTCGAAGGAAACAAGCTCGGCTACGGCGCAGGCGACTGGATCCCTTATCTGACAGTTGACTACGCAATCATCAACTCCAAGGGAGAGACCGCTGCAGAAGGCACCTTCATGCCCATGAGTGCATCCGACGGCCCTCACTATGGCGCAAACATCAAGCTGGCTGATGCTGACACCTATTCTGTCAAGCTGACATTCCACAGCCCCGCAGAAAACAACTATCTGCTGCACACCGATGCAGAGACAGGCCCCGGCGCGGCATCCTTCGACGAGTACTTCCCTGATGGCAAGCTTGAGCTCGAGCTCAAGGACGTTTGGGATTACACTCCTCAGGAGTGGTAAGCCATCTCTTTTATGATCCGGAAAAACGAGTGAAAAAATACGCTTGAGATCGTATTTTTTGCTCCGCATTTGTGCCGCTCGGCGGCCCAAATTGCAAGATCCTTCACCGTTTTTGCCGCGAAGGTGGAGACGGGAGGAGACAGGGGACGGTTCTGTGTCTCCTGTTTCCTCGGGAAAAAGGAGACACAGAACCGTCCCCTGTCTCCTTCCGTCTCCTCTTATCACATGTGAATCGAGTCAATACTGCCATTTTGGCAGTATTGACTTTCACTATGTTCTGATACATGTATACAGAAGATGTGCATAAATTACAAAATGCACAAATGGAGCAAACTGGCATGATTAAATATCTGATCACGACAACGGAAGTTCTGGCTGTTCCGGGCGTACTGCTCGGGATGTTATTCGCCTGGATCTACGGCCGCGCCGGAAGCATCGGCAGGAGAATTCTTATAATCGCCGCTGCGGCGGGATTTATCTCAGCCTGTGTGATGTCCTATTTGAAAAACAATACAAGACTGATCAATACAGGAAATGTAAACCTGTATATTTTCTCGATCTCCATCATCGCATTTCTTATTCTTGTGATCCTGGACATCGGGCCCATCCGGAAGCTTTTCGGAGACAAGTCCGGACTTGTTCTGACGATTCCTGCAGCGGTACTGACTTTTTTGCAGATTCTTTACAGTTTCCCGGATATCCTCGCCTCTCCCTATACAATCACACTGAGCGGAAATACCTTCTTTTCGACAGGTTTCCTGATCCGCTTTTCCGGTGTCCTTCTGGGAATCATTCTGATGATCGTATTGTTTTTTTCGGCATATCTGGTGGTCAGCAAGATCAGAATCAATCCTGCAGGAGTGCTTGTAAAGCTTGCCTTTTTCGTCATGGCTCTCCAGCAGGCGAGCAAGATTCTGCAGACACTCCTGTCTAAGAGGATTATTGTCAGCAAGCAGCTGTTCCAGGTCGTCAAGTATACCTATAACCATCAGAATCTGTTCACATACGGCATCCTGCTGACGGTGGTCTTCCTCCCCATCGTCCTGTGGGTACGCAGCTTTCATGTAAATGAGCCCTATGAGAATCCCGCGCAGCACCGCAAGATCAAGGCGCGCTGGCGCAGTATAAGGCGGTGGTCATCTGCTCTTCTGGCGGCAATGCTCATTACCACTCTTACCATCACGGTAGTCAAATCTTATGCTAACAAGCCGGTGGAACTATCCCCGGTAGAAGAATGCGAACAGCGTGATGACAGCCTCTATATCTCTTTTGATCAGGTTTCGGACGGTCATCTGCACAGGTTTGCCTATACAACGGACGACAAAATCACCATACGTGTGATCGTCATCAAAAAACCCGGTTCATCCTCCTACGGAATCGGCCTGGACGCCTGCGATATCTGCGGGGAGACAGGCTATTACGAGAGAAAAGGGCAGGTCATCTGCAACCGCTGTGATGTTGTCATGAACATCAATACAATCGGTTTCAAGGGAGGATGCAATCCCAAGATTATCGATTACAGTGTCGAGGGCAATTACATCATCATTCCCTTCTCCACACTGATCGAGCATAAATCGGATTTTAAATAAGGGTCCTCATCCAGGAGGAGACAGGGGACGGTTCTGTGTCTCCTGTCTCCTCCTGTCGAGCGGCATGGTTGGAAAGAAGGAAACAATATGTTTTTTCGAATGATTCGAGGTGCTTTTGCACGTCAGAAAATGAAGATGCTGATGATCGCCCTGACGATTGCCCTGGGCGCTTCGCTGGCAACGGCGATGCTCAATGTCATGATGGACGTGGGAGACAAGGTCAATCAGGAGCTCAAGGCATACGGCGCAAATATCACTGTCGTCCCCAAATCCAGATCCGTCCTGGATGACCTCTATGAAATGGAGGGATCGGAGACGGACCAGGGATCCTATCTGCGGGAGGACGAGCTCGGTAAGATCAAGACGATCTTCTGGGCCTTCAATATCGTGGACTTCACGCCTTTTATCGACACGCAGGTATCGCTTCCGTCCGGAAGCGAGGCAAAGATAGTCGGCACATGGTTCAACCACCATATGGAGCTCCCTACCGGAGAGACGCTTGATACCGGTATACAGAATCTGAGGTCCTGGTGGACAATCACGAGCGGAGAATGGCTCGATGAGACGGCGCAGAAGAGCGCGGACGTCTGTATGGTCGGAGAAGTTCTGGCACAGAACGAAGGCATTTCCGCAGGTGACTCAATACATGTAAAAACAGCTGCAGGAGAAAAAGATCTGACCGTGGCCGGTATTTACAATGCCGGCGGCGACGAAGATAATCAGATTTTCGCGCCTTTGGATACGGTTCAGGCGCTTTCCGGCACAGACGGGAAGCTCACCAGTATCGAGGTCAGCGCGCTGACGACGCCGGACAATGACCTTGCCCGCAAGGCAGCAAAAGAAGGACCGGAATCCCTGTCGATTTCCCAGTATGAGACCTGGTACTGCACAGCCTATGTCAGTTCCATCTGCTTCCAGATCCAGGAAGTCATCACGGATTCCGTCGCCAATCCGGTCCGCCAGGTCGCGGACTCTGAAGGCGCGATCATGGAGAAGACCGAACTTCTGATGGTCCTCATTACCCTCCTGTCCCTGCTCGGATCAGCACTGGGCATCACCAACCTGGTCACTGCAAGTGTCATGGAGAGAAGCCAGGAGATCGGCCTGCTCAAGGCAGTCGGCGCTACGGACGGCCGCATCTCCGCCCTGATCCTTTCAGAGGTCATGATCACCGGTGTGATCGGTGCCGTGATCGGATATTTTGCAGGATTCGGCTTTGCCCAGATCATCGGACAGACTGTATTCGGCTCCTCAATCGATATGAAGCCCATGGTTATTCCGATTGTAATCGCACTGGTTCTGGCTGTAACTCTCCTCGGTTCTATTCCCGCGATCCGCATGCTGCTCCGGCTGCGTCCCACCGAGGTTCTTCACGGAAGGTAAACAAAAATGTCCAAGCGAAGTTTCTTTTTCAAAATGATCACGTCGTCCCTGATCAGACGCCGCTCCCGTATGCTGGTGGCACTGCTGGCTATCGCTGTGGGAGGAACGATCCTGTCCGGCCTTGTGACGATCTACTATGATGTCCCGCGCCAGATGGGAAATGAATTTCGTAATTACGGCGCAAACATGATTTTCCTGGCTTCTTCCAACGATGTCCAGCTAAACGCGGAAAATGTGGAGGAGGCAAAGAGCCATATTAAAGCCGGTCAGCTGATCGGAGCCGCGCCTTTCCGTTACGAGATGGTGCAGATCCACGAGCAGCCCATTGCGGTTGCCGGCACCGATATAGAAGGCGCAAAAGCTACGAGTCCCTACTGGCTGGTTGACGGCGAGTGGCCGGCCGCTCCCAATGAAGCCCTCGTCGGCAAAAAGGAGGCGGCGCATCTGAACCTCAAGGCCGGCGATACTTTCAACATGGTCTATTCCACCGAAAACGATGAAGTGCTCGAAAGCGGCGAGACGGTGGCTCCGACTGCGAAAATGACGGTTACCGGTATTCTGGAGACCGGAGGATCCGAGGAGGAATACATTTATATTTCAACCGATGATCTGGAAGCGCTGACCGGCAGCGCGGGCAGAATCGATGTGGTTGAACTCAGTGTTTCTGCCGAGCGCGATGAACTGGAAGCCTATACACAGTCCATCCCCGCCGCGGTGCCCGAAGTGACTCCCAGGCTGGTCAAGCGTGTGACGGAATCCGAGAGTCAGGTCCTGACCAAGCTCCAGGCCCTGGTCCTTCTGGTCACATCCGTTGTCCTGGTGCTCACAATGATCTGTGTTGCAACCACCATGACCGCTGTCGTAACAGAGAGACGAAAAGAGATCGGCCTGCGCAAGGCTCTGGGCGCAACGGACAGAGAGATCGTCGGCGAATTTATGGGTGAAGGGCTGCTTCTGGGCGGATTCGGCGGTCTGATCGGCGTCTTCCTGGGCTTTGCCTTTGCCCAGTATGTGAGCCGCAACGTCTTTTCCAATTCCATCACCTTCCAGTTCTGGCTGCTTCCGGTCACTGTCATCGTCTCCATCCTTGTGACAGGTCTTGCCTGCCTCCTGCCGGTCCGGAACGCGACAGAGGTCGACCCCGCCGTCGTGCTGAAGGGAGAATGATGAAAAAACAGGGCTGAAAAAATGCAGTACAGTCCCGCCTGATACACGAGGCTTGTATTGTTATGAAAAGGCCGGTCATCCATTATTTTTGAGGAGTAAACAGAACATGAGCGTACTTGAGATTAAAAATGTTTCCAAAATATACGGAGATCTGCACGCGCTGGACAATGTCAGTCTGAGTGTCGAGGAGGGCGAATGGGTCGCCATCATGGGGCCTTCGGGCTCCGGCAAGAGCACCCTGATGAATATCATCGGCTGCATGGATAAGGCCACCAGCGGACAGGTGATCCTTGACGGAAGGGACATCGCCAAAGAGTCCCAGAAAAAACTGACCGCCATCCGGCGCGATAAAATCGGCCTGATCTTCCAGCAGTTCCATCTGGTCAATTATCTGACAGCAGTAGAGAATGTCATGGTTTCGCAGTACTATCACAGCATCCCGGATGAGAAGGAAGCCCTTGAGGCTCTGGACCGCGTCGGCCTGCGCGAACGCGCCCACCACCTGCCCAGCCAGCTTTCCGGCGGTGAGCAGCAGCGTGTCTGCATCGCCCGCGCGCTGATCAACTACCCCCAGATCGTCCTGGCCGATGAGCCCACCGGCAACCTGGACGAGGCCAATGAGAACATCGTTCTGGATATTTTCAAACAGCTCCACAAGGAAGGGACGACCCTGATCGTCGTCACCCACGACCCCGAAGTCGGCGAGGTGGCGCAGCGCACCATTACCCTTGAGTACGGCAAAATCGTGCGTGACGTGAAAAATGCCACCTTCCAGGAGACATGATCTTTTGCCGGTTTCGCTTTGCAAAAGCCCCCGGGGTCTCGTGAAAAGCGGCATGTTGTCAGCTTCCCGGAGATTGAATAACCGAGAAGCCTTGCCTGAAAATCTTGAAAAAACCGAGTCTTAAATGAGCGCCATATCTTCCTGCAAAAGGCGCTCCGGAATGGAGATAATTATGAAAAAAGCAATTGCGGCAATCCTGCTGACTCTGGCTGCGTCTGCCGTCTGCACCGGGTGCGGAGGCGGAAGCAAGACCTATAAGGACGGAACTTACACGGCACAGAGCAGTCTCTACGAGTCCATGTCCGATGAAGATGAGGACGAGGGCGGCGAAGGCTACGGTGTTGTGACCATCACCCTCAAGGACAATACGATCACGGACTGTGAGTTCACAACTTATATGCCCGACGGCACAGTCAAGGATGAAGAGTACGGTAAAGAGGATGGCGAAATCGCCAACCAGGATTATTACAATAAGGCGCAGCGCGCCGTGAAGGGCAGCCGGACATATGCGGAGCAGCTAGTCGAAAAGGGAAATCTCAAAGACGTGGAAGCTGTTTCAGGCGCCACTATTTCCTTTGAAGAGTTCAATGAAGCCGTCGGACTTGCTCTCAAGGACGCAGAGGAATAATGAAAGAGAGACTGATCGAAGCACTGTACAGCCTGCCGGGCCATCTGGCCGCGGCTGCTGCGGCAGTGCTCCTGTGCATTATTCTGCCGGGGTATTTTTTTACAGATCTGCCCGCAAGACTTGCGGGAAATGCGGATGCTGTATCCAGTGCCTCCATGGAGATTCCGGACCAGCCATCCGGCTCTTTTCTTGTGCTGATCAAATCTGACCTGCATGAGGATACACTCGGTGAGTGGACCGACTTTTTTACCGAGCAGCCGGTGGGTGTTATCATGGAAGATCTGCACTGCTTCGTGGACCAGGCGGATGTGAGCGGACAGGAAGCGGCGGACCGCTACAGGCTCCGCCTGGCGGAAAACCAGATGACCGTCACGAAGGAAAACGGAACGCTTCTGGTATCAAAGGCAGAGAACGGTCTCTTTGATGTCATTGTTCTTTCAAAAGAGATGGCGGATCTGCAGGATTATGAGAAAGCAATGTCCCGGGAGGACGTCACAGCCGTGATGGTCGAGAGCGCAGCAAAGAGCACTGCGGAAAGCGCCGCAGAAGGTCCTGCAGAAAGCACAGCCGGAAGCGCCAGAGAAGGTCCTGCAGAATATTCTGCAGAAAGTGCAGACGAAAGTACATCCGTAAGCACGCCTGAAGTCAAGGGTATTGCGCGATGAAAAAAAAGAATCATCCGGATCTTCTGGTCTGCCTGTAACGAGGAGTTGCCTGTCTGATGAGAAAATGGAATGGAATACTGACAATCCTCATAATGGTCCTCTTTCTTGCCCACAGTATCATGGGAAGTTTTCAGCTCTACGGAGTTGGAAGCAACGCCCTCAAGCATACGGCGCGTGCCGCCATGGTACTTGTGATCCTCCACGGACTGATCGGGGCAAAGCTGACAGCAGACACGATCCGGACTGCCCGCAGGACAGGCGTCACTTACATCCGGCAGAACCTTTTATTCTGGGCAAGGAGAGTGAGCGGCTTTGCTCTGCTGGTCTTCCTGGTCCTGCACATGACAGCTTTTTCGGCTGGAAATGCGGGCGCATATCGTCTGAAATGGTTTACGGGCGGAAGACTGGTGACCCAGCTGCTGATGATCCTTGCGCTGGCCGTGCACCTGATTTCCAATATACGCCCGACTCTGATCACCTTCGGTATCAAAGGCCTGCAAAAAAAGACAGGACATATCCTCTTTGCCCTGTCTATACTGCTCCTCTTCATGGCGGCGGCCATGGTCATCTACTATCTGCGCTGGAACAGGATTTAATGCCCCATGGTCATCTTCTGTCTGCGCCGGAACAGAATTTAATGCCCATCACAGCAGTGTTTGGCCGCCCGGGCGGCTTTATTGAAAAAAAAGGAAACCCATATGTTGCGTGTCAATATCATCGGCGCGGGGCTGGCAGGATTGTCGGCCGCCGTCCGCCTGGCACAAATGAATATCGCGAGTGCTTTGATCTCGGTACAGACCTCGGAGCGCGCGCAGTCTGTGCTCGCGGAGGGCGGGATCAATGCGGCCATGAATGTCTCCGGAGAGAATGACACCGTACAGGAGCACTTTGAGGATACCATGCGGGGCGGCGTCTGCCTGGCCGATCCCGGCGCTGTACGGGGACTGACGCAGGAAGCACCCGTAATCGTGCAGGAACTCCTGGATCTGGGAGTCCCCTTTAACATGGAGGGCGACGCGCTCGTGCAGCGCCGCTTCGGGGGACAGAAAAAAACACGCACAACTTATGCGCGAAGCAGTACAGGCAAAGCACTCATGACAGCCATGATCGACGCCGCGCGCAGATATGAAAATACGGAACAGCCGCTCATTCTGCGATATCCCCATCACCGTTTCCAGGAGCTGATCCTGGAAAACGGCGCGTGCAAAGGCGTTTGGCTGCAGGACACCTATACGGGAAAATGGATCGCTCTTGCCGGACCGGTGATCCTGGCTTTCGGCGGTCCCAACGGCCTCTTTCCAGGCAGAACGACCGGGACGACCGCCAATGATGCCGGCGGCCTGGCGACGGTCTTCGCCCAGGGAGTCGAACTGGCAAACCTGGAATTCATCCAGTATCACCCCACGACTGTGCAGATCTCCGGAAAGCGTATGCTGATCAGCGAGGCAGCCCGCGGCGAGGGCGGCCGGCTCTATGTGATGCGCGGCGGTCAGAAATGGTTCTTTATGGAAGAAAAATATCCGGAGCTTGGAAACCTGATGCCCCGGGATGTCGTTTCCCGGGAAATGTACACGATCCTGCGTGACCCCGAATGTCAGCCTCCGATCCTGCTGGATCTCACAGGTCTTCCCAAAAAGACATGGCAGAAACGCCTGCCGGATCTCCGGAAGGAAATCCGCCACTATCTGAATATTGATCCCGCCCGCCAGCCGGTGCCCGTCAGCCCCGGAATCCATTTTTTCATGGGTGGAATCCTGGTCGACCGTGAGCACCGCACGAACATACCGAATCTGTATGCCGCGGGGGAGTGTGCCTGCCAGTATCACGGCGCCAACCGCCTGGGCGGGAATTCTCTTCTGGGTGCTCTCTATGGAGGACGCGTCGCGGCTCAGAGCATTGCAAAACAGGACTTTGCGGTTCAGGATCTCGCGGCCCAGAGCACAGTAAAAGAAGTGGCTGAGGTTGAGACCCCCGATGCTGCGGCACATAGTTCCGCTGAAGCAATAGTCAAAACCTCTGCAGATCCGGAGACACTGCCCGCAGACAGCAGTGATTTTTCCGCCTCGGCGGCAGAAGAGCTGGCGAAAATTCTTTCCAAAGGCCTGGGAATAATCCGCGATGAAACGGGAATCGATGAAGCCCTGAGAGAACTGGATGCCTTTGGACGAAGGCTGCAGCAGTCCGGAAAACGGACAGAGACAGAAAAACGCCGGCTGAAACTCGCTGAAGCCATGCTTTTATGCGCACGTGAGCGCAAAGAATCCCGCGGAGCACACACAAGAGCAGATTTTCCCGCCCGGGATGACGAAAACTGGCAGAAAACGACAGCTGCGGTATTTAAAGAAGGGAAAATACATATTTCCTTCCGGGAGATCCCGGTGCTGGAATCACCTGGAAACACAATAGAAAGCAACAGAACGATAGAAAGCATTAGAAAATAACAAAAAACATCAGAAAACAATAGAAAAACGAAGCAAAGCGCATTGACAATGCTGAGCTTTGTGATCGCCTGAACGCAGCGCTACATGTCCATGCCCTTCGAGAGAGCCTGGACAGCCTGCGTTGGATGAGACGGCAGCTGCCGTCCGGGACACGGAAAACAATGATCAGAATTGAAATCAAACGCCGCGCGCAGGAGGATTCGCGCCCCTATATACAGACTTTTCAATATGAACCGGAAGGACCTGCGGACACAGTGGCGACGGCGCTCACCCGCCTCAATGCAAGGGAGCCGCTGGAGGATGAAAAGGGAAAACCTGCAGACCCGATCCGCTGGGAATGCTCCTGCCTGCAGAAAAAGTGCGGTGCCTGCGCCATGGTGATCAATGGCATTCCAAAACTTGCCTGCAACGCGCCGATCAGAGAATACAAGCGCGTCATCCGGCTGGAGCCGCTCCGGAAATTTCCGGTGGTCGCGGATCTGATCGTGGACCGGACCGCCATGATGCGCAACCTCTCACAGATGCGGATCTGGCTGTCAGAAAAAGCTGCACTTAACGAGAAGACGGTGGATGTCGGCTATGAGGGATCCCGCTGTCTGCAGTGCGGTCTGTGCCTGGAAGTCTGCCCGAATTATGATCCGGAAGGAAAGTTCGCAGGAATGGCAGCCGCCATCCCCATGACGAGACTTCTGGCGGAGATGGCCCCTTCGGAGAGGCAGGGCGCGGCAAAAATTTACCGCAGCAGGGTATTTGAGGGATGCGGCAAATCCCTGGCATGCCGTGATGTATGTCCCGCGGGAATCGAGATCGACGAGCTTTTGGCTCGCTCCAACGCGGCAGCGGTGTGGAACCGCTGGATCCGGAAATAAGATTCAATGAATAGCAGGAGTTTTTATGAACGATACAAAAGCAAAGAAACCAGTGACTGAAATACTTGCCCTGTTGGTGAGTATCCTTTTCCTGCTCGGCATGATGTCTTTCCTGTCCCCCTGCGGCCCCATGGATGACGGCACCTTTATGAGCTGCCATCGGGCCGGCACGGCACTGCGGCTCCTCTCGGGAGCAGCTGTAATCGTGTCGGCGGCAGGCCTGTTCCGGCACTCCTTTGCGCGGATCGCGGATATCCTGCTGGTCATCCTCGGCATCGCTTCGATCGTGATCCCCGGCAATATCATCCGCCTCTGCATGATGCCGGAGATGAAGTGCCGCGCAGTCATGAAGCCCGGCGCAATGGTTTTCGCCATTCTGCTCATTGCATTGGCTGTGGCGGATTTTGTGATTGGAAGCAAAAAGAACAGGAGTTGATATGAAATTTGCCAGTACACTTGCCACTAAGAATATGCGCCGACGCCCGGTACGGACGGCGGCCATGATCCTGCTCGCGGCCTTTCTTGCCTTTTCCGTGTTTGCGGGATCTTTGATTGTCGCCAGCCTCCGGAACGGCCTTAAGAGCTATGAGGACCGCCTGGGGGCGGATGTTGTCGTTGTTCCCTATGAGGCGAGGACACACGGCCAGTTTGAATCCATTCTTCTGCAGGGGATTCCCGGCATGTTCAGCATGAGCACTAAGGATTACCAGAAGGTCCTCGGCCGGGAGGGAATCGGGGCGGCAGCGCCCCAGTTTTTCCTGACATCGGCGAGCGCCAGCTGCTGCTCTGTATCAGTCCAGATCATCGGCTTTGATCCGGAACTCGATTTCACGGTTCAGCCCTGGATCAGGGAGTCCTATGAAGATAAGCTGGAAACAGGAGATGTGATCGTCGGTGCGGATCTGAATCTGCCCACGGACCGGGAGGTTCAGTTTTTTAACACCCGCTGCAAGGCGGTTGCACAGATGGAAAAAACCGGCACAGGCCTCGACACAGCCGTTTACTGCACGATGGACACCATCGAACTGATTATCAGGAATGCACAAAAACTGGGCTTCAAAGCATTCGACAATGTGAATCCCGCCACAGCTGTCTCCGCTGTCATGATCAAGGTTGCAGACGGCTATGCGCCGGAACAGGTGGCAGGCGATATCAATATCCATGTCAAGCATGTCCAGGCAGGCCAGGCCGCGAATATGTTCAGCGGGATCGCTGACGGCCTCTCCAGCGTCTCCGGGATCATCCGGATCCTGATCATCATGATCTGGATTCTGGCGATTGCTGTGCTGGCGGTCACATTTGCCATGATCTCCCACGAGAGGGCTAAGGAATTTGCAGTGCTGCGTGTGATCGGCGCATCCAGAAACATGCTCTCGCGCCTTTTGCTGACAGAATCCGTCGCCATCAGCGCCATCGGGTCTGTCTGCGGGGTTGCCGCAGCGGCTCTTGTGATCCTTCCTTTCAGCTCCCTGATCAGCACAAAGCTCCGGCTTCCCTACCTGATGCCCGGCGCCGGAACCATTGTATTGTTTGCTGCGGGGTCACTCCTTGTCTCCATTCTGGCGGGTTCCCTGACGGCTGCATTCTCCGCCTACCGTGTGAGCAGGCAGGATGCCGCATTTACACTTCGAGAAGGCGTATAGGCAGTCTGCAAAAAATCCCTCTCAAATCCCCTCGTGTTTTTTGATTGTGCTGCTGCTCGTGTTGCTGCTCATGTTGTAGACACCCTGGCGGCAATTCGGAGCCGGGAATGAAAACGGAGTATCAAAAATGGAATTGAAAGCGACAAAAATCTCCCGTCAATACAGAAGGCAGGGAAAAGGGACCAATATTTTCACCGCCGTACAGGAAACGGATCTCCTCCTTTCCTCCGGAAAGCTTGTAGAGATCGAGGGGCGCTCCGGCAGCGGCAAGAGCACGATTCTCAATATGATGGCTGGCATTCTGGCACCGACGACCGGAAAAATCGAACTGGACGGACAGGACCTTTACGCCATGTCGGACAAAGAGCTCTCCCTGCTCCGCAACCACAGGATCGGGATGATCCCCCAGGGACAGACCGGCCTGCGGGCACTGACAGTGCTGGAAAATGTTCTGCTGCCCGCCATGCTGTATCCACAGGAGGAAACCGGCGTCCATAAAGATAAAAAAGAAGGCCAAAAAACATCCGGAGAAAATGACCTGACTGCCCGCGCACTTTCCCTGCTGGAACAGGTGGGGATCGCGCATTTGAAGGATGCGGGTCCTGACGAACTCTCCGGAGGAGAACTCCGGCGGCTGGCCATTGCCCGCGCTCTGATCATGAATCCCGGGATCATTCTGGCGGATGAACCCACGGCGGATCTGGATGATGAAAACACCAGGGCAGTATTGTCCCTGCTCCGCAAATGTGCCGATGAGGGAAGGGCTGTTCTGCTCGTCACCCATGAGCGGGATGCGGCGGACTACGCGGACCAGATCTTCCGCATGGACAAAGGCGTGTTGTCACCTGTCACAGTGTAAACAGCGGCATGATCGGAAAGGGCGGTAAATCAGATTTGAAGAAAAAAGCATTTTTCCTGATCATCACTGCGGCGGCAGTCATTCTTGCCGCCGCCTTATTATATCCGAAAAAAAGAAGCCGGACACGGCAGGAAGAGAATACGGCCGCTGCTCTGATGAAGGCCGACAGGTGGGATTTCGTAACCTTCGGCCGATATGAGCAGGACGGGAATCCGGACAATGGTTCCGAGCCCCTCGAATGGTGCGTGCTTCAGAAGGAAGAAACCGGAGAGGGCGGAACAGACATCCTGCTGCTTTCCCGCTATTGTATTTCCTGCAGGGCATTTCATGCACCGGTGCAGAATATCACCTGGGAGAAGAGTGCAATCCGGACATTTCTGAACGGTCCCTTCTGCCGGGAAGCCTTTGATGAGAAGGAACGGTCTCTGATCAGGATCACCGTCAATGAAAACCCGGGAAACGACCTGCTCAATATTGACGGCGGTCCCGATACAGAGGACCGTGCCTTTCTCCTGAATGCGCTGGAGTACAGCGTTTATTTTCACGACGAAGCGGAAAGATGGCTGACAGGCAGAGCTGAGGCGACCCGTCAGGCTGTACAGGAGGGAAGCTATGTGGCAGGAGCAGATCCGGCGAGTCGGGAATATCTCCGGGAAGGCGAAGAAGGTTATACCAGATGGTGGCTCAGGAGCCCGGGAAATGAGGCCTACAGTGCCCAGTTCGTGGAGGAAGACGGAGAAGTCTTCGAAGGGGGGGCTGCTGTCGATATCGATTACATATACGGCCTTCGTCCGGCTGTATGGGTCCGCCTGAAATAAAGTGTCTGCCGCAAGGCGGAAAATACATTACACGGGCTATAACCTCCCGTTCACAAACATGTATGAAAAAAACTACGCATTGCTCCGCGCCCTGGCGCTCCCGCAATGCGTAGTTTATTCATATTGACCTTTACATCATTTTATTACCAGAAAAGATGTTTCTTTTCTGCCGTCTCCGCACTGTAACCCACCAGTTTATACCCGGTCGGGTCAATTTCTCTGCGGAGTTCCTCCTCTGAGAGTTTTTCCTCTGACAGAATCTCAGTTGTACCTTTTTTATAGGAGGATTTAATTTTTTTGACGGAAAAGCTGTTTCTGATCGTGTCATTGATATGTGCCTCACACATTCCACAGGACATCCCGTCTATTTTGAGAATAATCTTGTACACCTCGAATCCTCTTTTTTACTGTTGTTTTTGCCTCTGTCCTTTTTTGTTGTGGCATGATCCGCTCATGGGACAGCTGCCGCAGTGGCTTCCGCAGCTGGATTTCCCCTGCTTTCTGTCTGATACAATCGTTCTGGCAGCGGCAAAAACGACTGCGGAAAGGATCAGCAGAACCACGATATTTCCCAGATTCATACTCAGCCATGTCATCATAAACCATCAACTCCTCCGGTCAGTCAGCTGCCGCCGTCCCAAAGACCCAAAGATCACAGGACCCGGGTCAGTTGACCTTGACAAGGGTGGTAAGCTTGACTGCCTCTGTATATTTCTTGAAGAAAAGCATGTAAATGATCCCTGCCAGGCAGGCAAATGCCGCAACAAGGCCAAGAACATTGACATTTCCTGTGAACAGTCCGCCGAACTGGTTGATCATGAGTGCGATCACATAGGCAAAGGCGCACTGATATCCGATCGCGAACCATGTCCACTTCATATTATTCATTTCACGCCTGATCGCGCCGATTGCCGCAAAGCAGGGAGCGCAGAGCAGGTTGAATACCATGAAGGAATATGCGGTCACAGGTGTGAACGCCGTTGCCAATGTCTGATAAACCGTCCCTTCTCCTCCGCCGTACAGGATGCCCATGGTGCCGACAATGTTTTCCTTCGCCACAAGGCCGGTCACAGAGGCAACGGTTGCCTGCCAGTTGCCCCAGCCCAGGGGAGTAAAGATCCAGGATACAGCATTGCCGATCCCCGCCAGGATGGACATGTTGAGCTGGTCTTCCTCCAGCATCCGGAATGCGCCGTCGACGAAACCAAAGAAGCTCAAAAACCAGACCACGATCGTGGAGAGCAGGATGATGGTTCCCGCTTTCTTGATGAAGGACCAGCCGCGCTCCCACATAGAGCGGAGCACATTGATCAGTGTGGGCATATGGTAGGCGGGAAGCTCCATGACGAAAGGAGCGGGATCGCCGGCAAACATAGCTGTCTTCTTGAGCATGATGCCGGAGATGATGATGGCAGCCATACCGATAAAATATGCGGAGGTTGCGACCCATGCGGAACCGTTGAAGATCGCACCCGCGATCATGGCGATAAAGGGAACCTTGGCTCCGCAGGGGATAAAGGTTGTAGTCATGATCGTCATGCGGCGGTCACGCTCGTTCTCGATCGTTCTGGAAGCCATAACGCCGGGAATGCCGCAGCCTGTGCCGACCAGCATGGGGATGAAGGATTTGCCGGAAAGACCGAATTTCCTGAAAATACGGTCCAGAACGAAGGCGATTCGGGCCATATAGCCGCACGCCTCGAGGAAGGCCAGCATGAAGAAGAGGACCAGCATCTGGGGAACAAATCCAAGCACCGCGCCGACGCCGGCGACAATGCCGTCCAGGATCAGACCCTTGAGAACACCGGAAACTCCGGCTTTGTCGAGGACACCCTCGATGATGACAGGGATGCCGGGAACCCATGTGCCGTATTCGGCGGGATCCGGTTCAGCGCCCTGGTATTTTGCGAAGGTCTCAATCGCGCCCGCGAGATCCTCTGTCGTATAGGTGACATCTTCCGTGGCAAGTGTCTCCTCGTCCTCCAGGGTGTAGTCTGCTGTCGTGCCTGGCGCGACACTGCTGACCGCGGCTCTGACGCCATCCATATCGACATTGCCCTCCTGGTCAGTAAAGTTGTCAACGCCGACAAAAGCGTCGACAACATGGAAGGCATCGCCGTATTCCTTTGCATCCGCCTTATAGGCTGCTGTCCCGTTACCGAAAAGATGCCAGCCGTCTCCGAACAGTCCGTCGTTTGCCCAGTCTGTGGCGGACGCACCGACACCGACCATGGCGATCCAGTAGACAAAAAACATGACCGCCGCGAAGATCGGAAGACCCAGCCAGCGGTTGGTGACGATGCGGTCGATCTTATCAGAGGTCGTCAGTTCGCCGACTCTGTTCTTTTTATAACAGGATTTAATGAGCTCCG
>JAUNEM010000170.1 GCA_030525515.1 Eubacteriales bacterium | reverse complement strand
TCCGGATTCCCGAATTTCCGGATTCCCGGACGGGCACCTGCTGCCGTGAGTGAATCCCGGGAGTCCTTAAAAAGGCTGTCTCTCTCAAAAGATACAAATCGGCAGTTGTTATTTGGAAAGCCTATCCCCCAAAAAGGTTACAAATCAGATACACGTCAAAAGACACAAAGGAAAGAAAGGAAGACATTCGAAATGAGCAAAGTAGCAGTAGTATTCTGGAGCGGCACAGGCAACACAGAGGCAATGGCGAACGCGGTAGCAGCAGGCGCTGAGGAAAAAGGCGCGGAAGTATCCCTTATGGGACCTGCCGATTTCGGCGCTGCCAGGGTCGCGGAATTTGACGCGATCGCTTTCGGATGCCCTGCCATGGGTGCTGAGCAGCTTGAGGAAGCTGAAGTTCAGCCTATGTGGGATGAGGTCAAGGGTGAGCTGTCCGGCAAAAAGGTAGCTCTGTTCGGCTCCTATGGATGGGGTGACGGCGAGTGGATGCGTCTCTGGGAAGACGAAGCCAGAGAAGCCGGCGCAGATCTGGCGGCCGACGGTCTCATGATCAACGGCGCTCCCGACGACGAGGGCGAGGCTGACTGCAAGGCACTCGGTGCCGCGCTTGCGTAAAACTGACTATTTAAGGGAACCACGATGTTGATCAAATACAGGCTTGTATTTGAACAGGGGAGTTCTCGAATCCTTTGAAAGAATTCGAATATGAACAAATCAGCAGGGGGCTGTCTGCCGGAAGGGCGGACGGCGCCCTGTTGGTTGCGTTCCCGGGAGGAAACAATGCTGCTGGAGCTCAGAGAAATCAGAAAATCTTATGGAAAAGGCGACAGCCGGGTCCAGGTTCTCAAGGGGATCAGCCTGGGGGTTGAGAAGGGAGAGTTCTGCGTCCTTCTCGGACCCTCGGGCTCAGGGAAATCCACGCTTCTGAACATTATCGGGGGAATTGATACGGCGGACAGCGGAGAGATCCTGGTCGCCGGGGAGAAAATGAGCGCGATGAATGAAAAGAGGCTCACCCGTTACCGGCGCCAACATCTGGGATACGTTTTCCAGATGTACAATCTGATTCCCAATCTGACTGTCAGGGAGAACATCGAGGTGGGAGCCTTTTTGAGCCGCGCCCCTCTGGATGTCAATGAAATCCTGCACACGCTGGGTCTGTATGATCACAGGGATAAGCTGCCGGGACAGCTCTCGGGCGGGCAGCAGCAGCGGACCAGCATAGGCAGGGCCATTGTCAAGAACCCCGATATCCTGCTCTGTGATGAGCCCACCGGCGCCCTGGATTACAGTACATCAAGGGAGATCCTTCAGCTGATCGAGAGAGTGAGCCTGCGGTATCACACAACGGTCATTATGGTCACCCACAACGAGGCCATCGGAGCCATGGCGGACACGATCATCCGCCTGCGCGACGGCATGATCCGGGACAGGATCGTCAATGAGAGCCGTATGCCGGCGGAAAAACTGGAGTGGTAAGCGGCAGCAAGACTTCATTCTTCCTTTCATTATTAATCAACCTGAAACCAGATGTTTTGTGAAAGCAGGTCATCCAGACAAAAAATGAGCACTACAAATAAAAGCCGGGGGACGCCCGGTAACCCTCTGCGGCATCGTTATCTGCGGGAACTGCGGAGCGAATTCGGCAAATATCTTGTTATTTTTCTGCTGCTGGTCTTTACGATCGGATTTATTTCCGGTTTCCTGGTGGCGGACGGAAGCATGATCATCGCCTACAATGAGAGCTTCGAAAAGTACAGGATCGAGGACGGCAATTTCCGCACGGATCAGGAAATCTCCAAGTCCAACAGAAGAGATATCGAAGATCTGGGAGTGACCCTCTACGACAATTTCTATATAGAAAAAAGCATTGGAAACGGCAGTGCTCTCCGGGTCTTTCAGAACCGGGAAGAGGTGAATCTGCCTTGTCTGATGAAAGGAAAATTTCCGGAGAAAACAGGAGAGATGATCCTGGACCGCATGTACGCCGACAACAACGGGATCCGGGTCGGAGACAGCATACGGTTTGGGGGATATGATTTCGTGGTCTGCGGGCTGGCGGCCTTTCCGGATTACAGCGCTCTGTTTCAGGACAACAATGACACTATGTTCGACGCGGTGAAATTCGGGATTGCCGCCATCGGAAAAGACGATTTCAGGAAGTTTCCCTCTGACGAACACGTTACCTGCTATAGCTGGAAATACAATACTCCGCCTTCTTCGACCGAAGAGGAAAAAGTCATGTCCGACGACCTGATGGAGGACATAGCTGAGGAAGTGTATGTGGAGGAATTTATCCCGCGATATCTGAATCAGGCTATTCAGTTCACGGGAGAGGACATGGGCGGAGACCGGGCCATGATGCTGATCCTCTTGTATATTGTCATTGTCATCATAGCTTTTGTCTTTGTGATCACCATCAATGATACGATCGCGCGGGAGGCTCCTGTGATCGGCACTTTGCGGGCCACCGGCTTTACCCGGTGGGAACTGGTACGCCATTATATGACTCTCCCCATAATCGTGACCCTGACGGCAGCCCTGGTCGGCAACATGCTGGGTTATACTTATTTCAAAAATGTCTGTGCCGACATGTATTATGGAAGCTACAGCCTTCCCACTTATGTTACTGTCTGGAACGCGGAAGCCTTTCGGCTGACTACAGTCGTGCCCTGCGTCATCATGGCTGTCACGTCCTTCTTTACACTCTGGCATAAACTCTCTCTCTCGCCCCTGAACTTCCTGCGCAGAGATCTGCACAGGCGCGGCAGGAGCAGGGCCGTGCGCCTGAGCGGACACATACCGTTTTCCGTCCGGTTCCGCCTGAGGATTTTTTTCCAGAACATAGGAAACTATATGATCCTGCTGGTCGGCCTGCTCTTTGCCAATCTCCTCCTCTTGTTCGGCATGGCGCTTCCGGTCGTGCTGGACCGCTACCAGGAGTCCATGAAGGACAACATGCTCTGCAGCTATCAGTATTTTCTCAAGATTCCTGCATACCGCATGGACCGGGACTATGAGATGGACAAAATAATGACCTCCACCTTCCTGCGTCTGTCCGCGATGACATCCAATGAGGACGCGGAGGCTTTTTCCGCCTATACCCTGAAGATTCCGGAGGGAGAGGCCCTGCGCGTCGAGAATATCAGTGTCTACGGGGTCAAAAAGAACAGCCGGTATGTGAAGGCACCGATCGGACGCGGTCAGGTGTGGATTTCCTCCGCCTATGCCGACAAGTGCAGGAAAAAGACCGGCGATACCCTGCGCCTGCGGGAACCCTATGAGGACAAATATTACGAGTTTAAGGTGGACGGAATCTACGATTACGAGGGTGCGCTCTGCATGTTTATGCGGAGGGAGGACCTGGCACAGACCTTCGGACTCTTTGAGGACTACACGGCGGGATACTTTTCCAATACCGAGATTACGGATATCAGCCGTGACCTGATCGCATCTGTCGTCGATTACGAGGCCCTGATCAAGATCAGCCGTCAGCTGGACGTCTCCATGGGAGGCATGATGATCCTGGTCGACATTTTTTCGGTGGTCCTCTTCATGATTTTGATATATCTGCTGTCGCGTATTATTATTGAAAAAAATGCCCAGCCCATCTCCATGACCAAGATACTGGGATACTCGGACGGCGAGATCGCCAGGCTCTATATCGTGACGACATCCCTCGTGACCCTGATCATGCTGGCTTGTACGATCCCGCTGGAAGACGTGATCATGCGCCTGATTTTCCGCAATTACCTGGCTGCCAGGATGACGGGATGGATCACTTACGATATTCCGCCGGAGCTGTTTGTCAAAATGTTCCTCATAGGAGCGGCAACCTATCTGGCGGTGGCGGCCCTGGAAATCCGCAAGATCCGGGCAATCCCGATGGCGGACGCTCTGAAAGACGTAATGTGAGAGTATAAAAAAAGAATCAATGCCGGACGACAAGCTGCTCAAAGACTTGTTGAAAAGCCGGGCAGAAAACAAAAAGACCCGGGCAAAAAAAGTCCGGCAAAAGTCCGGCAGAAAAGCGGCAAAAAAAGTCTGGTGAAAACGCCGGCAAAGTCCGGAAAAAAGTCCGGCAGGAAAGCGGCAGAAAACTCCGGCAAAAAAACCTGAAAATTTTTAAAAATACTACTTGCATTTTTGGGGCAGGAAGAGTATTATACTACTTGCGTGTTACGAAGAACCGGAACACACAGCTGAATATTTTCAGATCGGGGTGTAGCGCAGCTGGCTAGCGCACTTCGTTAGGGACGAAGGGGTCGTGGGTTCGAATCCCGTCACTCCGATGCAGAGACCATGAGCATTGCTCATGGTCTTTTTGCGTTCCGGCATAACCTGTTCCGGAATGCCCTGTCTATGTCACATTAAACGCCCTTTCCCGGGACTTTGTATACAATTCTGTGCAGAAAGTGTTTGAAAATAGGGAAAGTAGTGGCGATTTTTTTAAAAATTCATGTTACAATATTCGATAAGGAATAAGGTGATGAGACGGTAAAACCGGTGGTAGGGGGATGTTTTTCCGGAAGCTCCGCCTTGTGTATTTTATTTCCTGTTCATCCAGTTTTACTTTTCAGTGATTTACTATTTTATTTAGGGAGGTTTAATATGTACGGCTTTGGTGCAATGATCAAGCAGCTGAAAAAAAATCCTAAGACAATTGTCTTTACCGAGGGTTCTGATCCCCGTATCCTTGAGGCGGCTTCCCGCCTTCTGGCCAGCAGTTTCCTGACCCCTATCCTTCTCGGTAAGGAAGACGAAGTTCAGGCTGCTGCAGAAGAGGCCGGTTACAATATCCGCGGCGCTCAGATCCTGAATCCTGAGAACTATGACAGAATGGATGAGATGGTTGCCCAGTTCTGCGAGATCAGAAAGAGCAAAGGCATGACTCCCGAGAAGGCTCTTCCGATCCTTTCCCAGGGCAATTATTTCGGAACCATGCTGGTCAAGATGGGTGAAGCTGACTGCCTGCTCGGCGGCGCGACCTATTCCACTGCTGATACAGTCCGTCCTGCTCTGCAGATCATCAAGACGAAACCCGGCAACAGCATCGTGTCTTCCTGCTTCATTCTGGTTCGTCCTTCCGCAACCGGTGAGAACGAAGTCGTGGCAATGGCTGACTGCGCGATCAACATCCATCCTTCTGAGGATGAGCTTGTTGAGATCTGCGGCGAGACCGTCCAGTGCGCGAAGGTCTTCGGAGTTGACCCCAAGGTCGCATTCCTTTCCTTCTCCACCAACGGCTCCGCAAAGGATCCCGACGTCACCAAGATGCACAACGCTGCCGCAAAGGCTCAGGCGAAATATCCTGATGTTCCGATCTGCGGTGAGATCCAGTTCGACGCAGCTGTTTCTCCTCGTGTCGCTGAGACCAAGGTTCCCGGCTGGACTGCTGCAGGCCATGCCAACACCTTCATTTTCCCTGACATCAACGCAGGAAATATCGGCTACAAGATCGCCCAGCGTTTCGGTAACTTCGATGCTTACGGCCCTATCC
>JAUNEM010000169.1:2957-5507 GCA_030525515.1 Eubacteriales bacterium | reverse complement strand
TCGGCATAGGTGCGGCGGTTCTTGAACTCGGAGACCTTGCCGTCGTTCCAGTTGCGGACCGGACGGTAGTAACCTGTGATCCTGGAGTAGACTTCCGCGTCTCTTCCGCAGTAAGGGCACTCGAAATGCTTGCCGGAGATGTAGCCGTGATCCACGCAGACCGAATAGGTCGGGGAAAGCGTATAATAAGGCAGGCGGAAGTTTTCGGAGATCTTTCTCACGAGAGCGCTGGCCGCTCTCCAGTCCGGAAGCTCCTGACCCAGGAAGCCGTGGAAGACCGTTCCGGACGTGTACATGGTCTGCATGTCGTCCTCCATCTCCAGGGCGTCGAAGATGTCATCGGTATAGCCGACCGGAAGGTGCGTGCTGTTGGTGTAGTAAGGCGCGCCGCCGTTCTTCTCGGCTGTGATGATTTTGGGGAACTCCTCAGTGTCGTGCTTGGCGAAGCGGTAGGTCGTGGACTCCGCGGGGGTCGCCTCGAGATTGTAGAGGTCGCCGTATCTCTCCTGATAATCGGAGAGGCGGTCACGCATATGCTGCAGGACCTGCATGGCGAAATAGTGGCCCTGTTTGCCGGTGATGTCCCCGGGAACCCAGGCGGCGTTCTCAATCGCTTCATTCATGCCCACGATGCCGATTGTGGAGAAGTGGTTGGTAAATGTTCCGAGGTAACGGCGGGTGTAGGGATAAAGCCCCTCATTCATCAGGCGGGTGATGACCTGGCGCTTGACGCGCAGGGATCTGGCCGCGATGTCCATGTAGCGGTCAAGCATCGCATAAAACTCATCCGCGTTTTTGGAAATGTAGGCCATGCGGGGGAGATTGAGTGTGACAACGCCGATGGAGCCGGTGCTCTCGCCGGAGCCGAAGTAGCCGCCGCCCTTTTTGCGCAGCTCACGCAGGTCGAGGCGGAGACGGCAGCACATGGAGCGGACATCGGAAGGCTCCATGTCGGAATTTACGTAGTTGGAGAAATAAGGTGTGCCGTATTTGGCGGTCATCTCAAAGAGAAGCCGGTTGTTCTCGGTCTCGCTCCAGTCAAAGTCCTTGGTGATGGAGTAAGTGGGAATCGGATACTGGAAGCCGCGGCCGTTGGCGTCGCCCTGGATCATGGTCTCGATAAATGCCTTGTTGACCATATCCATTTCCTTCTTGCAGTCGCCGTAGGTGAAATCCTGGGGCTGTCCGCCGACGATGGCGGGCATATCCTTCATGTCGGCCGGAACCGTCCAGTCCAGAGTCACATTTGTAAAAGGAGCCTGTGTTCCCCATCTGGAAGGTGTGTTGACACCGTAGATGAAGGACTGCACACACTGCAGGACCTCGTTGTAGGACAGATTGTCGATCTTGACAAACGGAGCCAGATATGTGTCAAAAGAGGAAAAAGCCTGGGCGCCCGCCCACTCGTTCTGCATGATACCGAGGAAGTTGACCATCTGGTTGCAGAGGGTGGAGAGGTGTTTGGCAGGAGCGGATGTGATCCTGCCGGGCACTCCGCCGAGTCCTTCCTGGATGAGCTGCTTGAGGCTCCATCCGGCACAGTAGCCGGTCAGCATGGACAAATCATGCAAGTGGATGAAACATTTGCGGTGAGCCTGGGCGATCTCGTCGTCGTAGACCTCGGTCAGCCAGTAGTTGGCGGTGATCGCGCCGGAATTGGAGAGGATCAGACCGCCGACACTGAGGGTGACTGTGGAATTCTCTTTGACGCGCCAGTCTTTTTCGGCGCCGATATAACCGTCCACCAGCTTCTTGTAGTCCAGCAGAGTCTTCTTGGTGTCGCGGACCTTCTGGTGCTGACTGCGATAGAGGATGTAGCTCTTGGCTGTCCTGGGATATCCCGCCTTCATCAGCGCGCTCTCGACGCGGTCCTGGATCTCCTCGACCTCAGGCATCTTGTCCTCTTCTTCGCGTCCGCTCATCAGCAGGAGGCCGATCGCCCGTGAGACTGCCGAGACGTCTCTCGCGTCCACTTCTCCCGATGCGATAAATGCCTTCGCGATCGCGTTTTCAATCTTGGTTATATCGAAATCCACGACTCTTCCGTCGCGCTTCCTGATCTTCGTAATGCTCATTTTTCTCTTGAACTCCCTCTTTAGATGCTTCTGCTGCCGGATCCTTTTCCGGTCTCATTAATGACTTTCCCAACAGGCGTGCCTGATTCCGCATGGGTTTTCTTTACCCTCCGGGCACCAGCCCGGGTGCGGATCATAGCGGAATTTATTGTCTAAACGGGGCAGGCATCAGGTCCAGCCGGCTCCCCCGCCAATCGGTTTTCGTGGCACATCTGCCGCAGATGCGGAGCGTGCATTACTAATATAACCACATTTAGTGTGGATTTCAAGAGGGAATTACCATATCTTGTAAAAAATTTCCAACCCGCTTCTCTTGTGGTTTTCGACAAAAAAGTCCGCCGCCAATGCGGGAAAACCTGCATTGGCGGCGAACGACATCGCCGAAGCTTTTAAGGTATATAGTCGTGCCGGAGTTTTCCGGCTCCGCAGGGCAGGAAAACCCACGAACCCGCTGCGCGCCGCCCACTCCAGGGAT
>JAUNEM010000169.1:0-2857 GCA_030525515.1 Eubacteriales bacterium | reverse complement strand
GCCCACTCCAGGGATCCTGCCGACAAAGGTTATCGTTAATAGTTCTGGAAGTAAAGCTCGGAATTATAAACATGCAGGCGCGCGGTCCTGGTATAAATTACATTCCCTTTATTGTCCTTTAACCTGCAGCGGAATCTGTAGCCGTCCCTGCCCGGTGTTGCTTTGACCTTCAGGACCGAGGTCCTGTTTCCTGAAGCAGCGGAGTTTTTCCATCCGGATCCGCTGGCATAATACTGCCACTGGTATTTCACTCCGCTCCCTGTCGCCCTGACCCTGAAAACAGCGGTATGGCCGACATCTTCATAGGCATCCTGAGGCTGGCTGGTGATTCCAAGAACAAAGAGAGTAGCCTGTGTGCTGTAAAAGACCCTGCCCTTGCTGTCAGTCACCTTACAGCGGAACTTGAAGCCGTGGTGCCCGGTTTTTCCCTTGACCTTCAGTGTATTGGTCGTGTGCCCCGGGCTGACAGAGCTTCTCCAGCCGCTGTTGGAGTTTTCCCTGACCTGCCAGGAATATTTCAGACCGCGTCCTGTTGCCTTAACCCGGAAAACAGCAGTCTGGCCCGCCTTGATCTTCTGCATAGAGGGATTCTTCACGATTCCCGGAACATACAGTGTGGCAGGATTGCTGTATACAACATTACCCTTTGCATCTGTCACCCTGCAGCGGAAACGATAACCGCTTCTGCTCTTGAGGGTGGAAACTGTGAGAGTCTTCGTTCTGTTTCCTGAACTGATAGAGCCTCTCCAATTATGCGAGGAGGATTCTTTGACTTCCCATCTGTATTTCAGTCCCATACCTCTGGCTGAGACCCGGAATACAGCCTTGCTCTGGGTTTTGACATCCTGCGTGGATGGATTCCTGACAATCGACAGAACAGAAAGGGCAGCGGAATTACTGTAAGTCCCTCTCTTATCGCCATCCGTCACCTTGCAGCGGTATCTGGTGCCGCTCATCCCGCTTGACACATTCTCAACTGTAAACACAGGAGACTGGCTTCCGGAACCTGATGCCTTTTTCCATTCATTTGCGGATGAAGACCATCTCTGCCACTGATACTGAAGATCTTTTCCGGAGGCAGCTACCCGGAAAGTCGCATTCCATCCGGTTTTCACATACTGGGTTTTGGGATTTGACGTAATTCCGAAAACATACACTTTGGCGGAGTCCGTGTGAATACTTTTTCCGTCCGCATCAGTGATCTTGCAACGGAATCTTCTGCCATTGGATTTGAGGCCTATTTCGTCAATTGTCAGCACTTGCGAACGGGCTCCCCTTCCGCCGGAGAGACTCCACTCCTCTTCCGAAGGCAGCTTGGTCTGCCATTCATATCGAACGCTCTTTCCCGTCGCTGCAGCCCTGAAAGAAACTGCCGAGCCTTTTCTGACGCTCTGATCCACGGGATCGTGGGTAACTCCCAGCACGTACAGGACTGCCGGGTTTGTATAGGATGTGTGCCCTGACCCGTCAGTGATCTTACAGCGATATTTGCAGCCATTCCACCCGGTCACGGTATCTCTTACTTTCAAAGTAGGAGATGTATTGTCGGAACCGTATTTTTTCCACTCTTTCTCCGAAGGCTTGCAGCGCTGCCACTCATAAGAGAGATCTCTTCCCATAGCCCCGGCGATGAATGTCGCGGTTTTTCCCTTTTTCACATTCTCCTCTGTCGGATGCTTTGTAATGGCGAATACATACAGGGTCGCTGCATCGCTGGCTATCGATGTGCCGCTGCTGTCAGCGACCACACAGCGGAACTGGAATCCGTTATGAGCCTTTTTCCCTTCCACAGTCAGGGATGACTCTGTACTTCCCGGGCTCAGAGATTTTCTCCAGGCTTTGTCCGCGGATTCCCTGCACTGCCACTGGTAGCTCAGGCCATCTCCCTTTGCCCCGATCTTGAAAACGGCAGTCTCATCCTCTTTCACATCCGTGCTGACAGGCTGGGATGTGATCTCCAGGTTCTGCCTGGCAGCAGTGAGGGGCTGAGCCTGAGATTCCACGCCGGTATTGGCTGCCGGTTCCGCAGCGGTGTTCTGGTCCGCAGGGGCTGCATCGGTCGCATCGGACGGGTCCGCGGCGGTGTTCTGGTCCGCAGAAGCCGCAGCAGGATCGGCGGACGGATCTGTGCCGGTCTGAGCGGGTGAGCCGGAGTCATCTCCGGCGTCCGCAGGGGCCTGATCTCCACCGGGTGCGGTATTCTCTTGCCCGTCGGCAGAATCCTTCTGCTCATCCGCCTGTTCTTCCTGCACATCCGGTCCGGATTTCTTCCCGCAGCCGCCAAAGCCGCCCGCCTGTGCCCGAAGCGCAGGCCCGGTCCCCGTTCTCAGGCTTTTGCCGCTTCCGGTTTTGCCGCACCCGGCAAGCAATAAGGCCAACAGGACAACAAGCACCAGGCAAAAAACAGTATTCCTTCTCAAACAGTCCTTCTTTTTCATGATTTCTCCCCTGCAATCTTTCAAATACAGGCTGTAAACCGATTCAGCCATTGGCCAAAAACTTCTCTTCATACTTGTGGCTATGGGCGGGTGCCCGCAAACATGTATGATTAAAGCACGCATTGCTGCGCGCTTTGGCGCTCGGAAAATGTCAGAAAATGCTCGAGCGAGCCCGGCCTTTTCTGCCGCTTTCCTCGCTGCTATAATCATACTTCAGTGCTATGACCTCCTGTTCACAAACATGAATGAATAAAGCTACGCGCTGCTCCGCTCTAACGAGTTCTCGCATCGCTCCACACATTCGCATTCCCGATCTTTTTTGCTCATTCTTCGCAAAAAATTTCTCCATGCTCATGTGTGGCGTTCGCCAAGGCCTCTCGAATGCCCGAGCGAGCTCGGCATTCGCTCGGCTTTGGCTC